>NZ_JBMDWH010000031.1:0-62083 GCF_048595345.1 Allobosea sp. | reverse complement strand
GCCGTGGCCGACAGCCACAAGGCGGCGCTCTCGGTCGGCATCTCGCTCAACCAGATCTGGGTCATCGTCTGGTTCACCGCCGGCATCGTCGCGCTGATCACCGGCATCATGTGGGGCGCCCGCTCGGACGTGTCCTTCGCGCTGGAGATCGTGGCGCTGAAAGCGCTCCCGGTGCTGATCCTCGGCGGCTTCACCTCGATCCCCGGCGCCATCGTCGGCGGCCTGATCATCGGCATCGGCGAGAAGCTCGGCGAATTCTACTGGGGCCCGCTGATCGGCGGCGGCATCGAGAGCTGGCTCGCCTATTTCATCGCCCTGGGCTTCCTGCTGTTCCGGCCGCAAGGCCTGTTCGGCGACAAGATCATCGAACGTATCTGAGGAGCCGGACGACATGTTCTACCGCGAGGCCGGCCAATACAAATCCAGCTACGCTGCCGACATGGCGGTCTTCCCCCTGAAGGAGGACCGGATCGGCATCGCCGTCATCCTGGCGATAGCGTTGGTCGCGATCCCCTTCCTGGGCAGCGACTTCTTCATCGCCTCGGTGATGATCCCCTTCCTCGTCTTCTCGCTGGCCGCGATCGGGCTCAACATCCTCACCGGCTATACCGGGCTGATCTCGCTCGGCACCGCCGCCTTCATGGGTGTCGGCGCCTATAGCTGCTACAAGCTCAACACTCTCTTTCCGGGCGTGAACATAATCGTCCTGATCCTCGTCTCGGGGCTGTTCTCGGCCGGCATCGGCGTGCTCTTCGGCCTGCCCTCCCTGCGCATCAAAGGCTTCTATCTGGCCGTTGCGACGCTCGCCGCGCAGTTCTTCCTGCAATGGGCCTTCGTGCGCGTGCCCTGGCTGTTCAACTACAACGCCTCGGGCGCGATCGAGGTACCGCAGCGCACGCTCTTCAACATCCCGCTGACGGGCGCGGCCGCGACGCCGGAGACGCGCTATTTCGTCTGCCTCGGCCTCGTCGTGGTTCTGACCTGGTTCGCCTCCAACATCGTCCACGGCAAGCTCGGTCGCTCCTGGATGGCGGTGCGCGACATGGACATCGCCGCCGAGCTGATGGGCATCAAGCTCCTTAACGCCAAGCTGATGGCCTTCGCCGTCTCCTCCTATTTCTGCGGCGTCGCCGGCGCGATGATGATCTTCCTCTGGTACGGTGGCGGCGAGGCAGCGGACGTGTTCTCGATCCGCCTGTCCTTCAACATCCTGTTCATGGTCATCATCGGCGGCCTCGGCTCGCTGATCGGCTCCTTCTTCGGCGCGGCCTTCCTCTCGATCCTGCCGACGGCGCTGAAATTCGGCCTGCCGGCGCTTGGCGTGCCCATCGGCGGCGCCACGGCCGAGCATGTCACCTTCATGCTGGTCGGCGCGCTGATCATCGTCTTCCTGATCGCCGAGCCGCACGGCCTCGCCCGGCTCTGGCAGATCGGGAAGCAGAAATTGCGGACCTGGCCCTTCCCCTACTGAGCGGGAACTGGCCGACGAACGACCGGCGACGATGAAGCGCCGGCGCATAGGAGGCCGAGGCGGCACGACCCGCCCCGGCGAGGAAACGACGAAGAACGAACCCAGGGAGGGTCACGATGAAGACGAAGACGCTGATCAAGGGCACCGCGCTCGCAGCCCTGCTGTCCTCCGCCGCGCTTGCTCCGGCCATGGCGCAGGACAGCGTGTATTTCGCCAACAACGCCTACCGCACCGGCCCCTTCTCCGGCTCCGGCATCCCGATCGGCGACGGCATGCGCGACTATATCGCGATGATCAACGAGCGCGACGGCGGCGTGAACGGCGTCAGGATCGTCTATGAGGAGTGCGAGACCGGCTACGACACCAAGAAGTCGATCGAGTGCTACGAGCAGGCCAAGGCGAAGAACACCATCATCTATTCGCCCTGGTCGACCGGCGCGACGCTCGCCGCGATCCCGCGCGCCCATGTCGACAAGATCCCGATCCTGTCGATGGCCTATGGCCTCTCCGCCTCGGCCGATGGCACCAGTTTCCCTTGGGTCTTCATCCCCCCGCTGACCTACTGGGACGGCGCTTCGCTGATGGTGAAGCATATGGCGGCCGAACTCGGGGGCATGGACAAGCTCAAGGGCAAGAAGCTCGGTCTCATCCATCTCGACGCCCCCTTCGGCAAGGAGCCGGTGCCGGTGCTCGAGAACCTCGCCAAGAAATATGGCTTCGAACTGAAGCTCTATCCCGTGGCGGCAGCCGACATGCAGAACCAGGGCTCGCTCTGGCTGCAGATCCGGCGTGACCGCCCGGATTACCTCTACAACCAGGGCTGGGGCGCGATGAACCCCACCGCGGTGAAGGAAGCGGTCAAGAACAACTTCCCGATGAACAAGCTGGTCGGGGTCTGGTGGGCGGGCGGCGACGACGACGCGCGCGCTGGCGGGGCCGAAGCGAAGGGCTACAGGTCGCTGAACTTCAACGCGGCCGGCCAGAACTTCCCGGTCATCCAGGACATCATCAAGCATGTGGTCGACAAGGGGAAGAGCACGACGCCGAAGGAGAAGGTCGGCGAGAACCTCTACAACCGCGGCGTCTACAACTCGATGCTCGTCGTCGAGGCGATCCGCACCGCCCAGAAGGTCACCGGCAAGAAGGTGGTCAACGCCGAAGACATGCGCCGCGGGCTGGAGAGCCTCAATGTCGACGAGGCGCGCCTGAAGGAGATCGGCATGGCCGGCTTCGCGTCTCCGGTGAAGATCACCTGCGCCGATCATTCCGGCCACCACAAGGCCTATGTCGCCGAGTGGGACGGCACGAAATGGACGCAGAAGGGCGACTGGATTGAGCCGATGAAGGACGAGGTCCGCCCGCTGATCGAGAGCAGCGCCAAGGACTACACCGAAAAGGCCGGCAACTGGCCGAAGCGGACCGAGCCCTGCGAGAAGTCGTCCTGATGTGACGGGGGCAGTCGGCAGTAGGCAATCGGCAGTCGATCCTGTCGATCCCGACCGCCGACTGCCCATTGCCGACTGCCGGAGGTTCCATGTCGACCGCCACCCTCGAAAAACCCGCCGCTTCCACCGCGAGCGACACCATCCTCGCCCTCAACAACATCGAGGTGATCTATGATCACGTCGTGCTGGTGCTGAAGGGCGTCTCGCTGACGGTTCCCCGCAAGGGCATCGTCGCGATCCTCGGAGCCAATGGCGCCGGAAAGACCACAACGCTGAAGGCGATCTCGAACCTGCTCAAGGCCGAGCGCGGCGAGGTCACCAAGGGCTCGATCGTCTTCGACGGCGAGCGCGTCGATCGGATGTCGCCGAGCGAACTGGTGCGGCGCGGCTGCATCCAGGTGATGGAGGGCCGGCACTGTTTCGGCCATCTCTCGATCGAGGAGAACCTCCTCACCGGCGCCTTCACCCGCCCCGACGGCAACGCCGCGATCAAGCGCGACCTCGAGAAGATCTACGAGACCTTCCCCCGCCTGAAGCAGCGCCGCTCCTCGCAGGCCGGCTACACCTCGGGCGGCGAGCAGCAGATGTGCGCCATCGGCCGGGCCATGATGTCGAAGCCGAAGATGATCCTGCTCGACGAGCCTTCCATGGGCCTAGCCCCCCAGATCGTCGAGGAGATCTTCGAGATCGTGCGCCGCCTCAATGCGGAGGAGGGCGTCTCCTTCCTCGTCGCCGAGCAGAACACCAACATGGCCCTGCGCTACGCAACGTACGGCTACATCATGGAGACCGGCCGCGTCGTGATGGATGGCGAGGCGGCGATGCTGCGCGAGAACGAGGACGTGAAGGAATTTTACCTCGGCGTCGCCGAGGGCAACAAGAAGTCCTTCCGCGAGGTGAAGAGCTACAAGCGCCGCAAGCGCTGGCTGTCGTGATGAGCGCCAATCTGCCGAGCCCTCACCTTTTTATCAGCGAGAGACGACCATGACCGAGCATCACGACGCGCTCGAAACCCGCTCGCAGGACGAGCGCGAGGCCGATCTCTTCTCACGTCTCCCGGCGGTGCTCGCGGCGGCGATGCAAGCCCCCGCCTATGCGCAGCGGCTCGCCGGCATCGACCCCGCTTCGATCACGAGCCGCGAGGCGCTCGCCCGCCTCCCCATCCTGCGCAAATCCGAGCTTCCGACCCTTCAGAAGCAGGCCCTTCCCTTCGGCGGTCTCGTCCCGGAAGCGCCGGGCAGCTTCGGCCGCCTCTTCACCTCGCCCGGCCCGATCTTCGAGCCGGAAGGCACGGGCCCGGATGCCTGGGGCGCGGGTCGCGGCCTGTTCGCGGCCGGCCTGCGGCCCGGCGACATCGTGCTCAACACGCTGAGCTATCACCTCACGCCCGGCGGCTTCATCATGGATTCGGCCGCGCGTGCGCTCGGCTGTGCCGTCATCCCGGCCGGCCCGGGCAATACCGAGCAGCAGATGGAGGTGATCGCCGCCTATCGGCCCACCGCCTATGCCGGCACGCCGGATTTCCTCAAGATCCTGATCGAGGCCGCCGAGGCGCGCGGCGTCGACATCTCCTCGATCCGCCGGGGCGTCGTCTCGGGCGCCGCCTTCCCGCCCTCTCTCCAGGCCTGGGTCAGGGAGCGCGGCATCGACGCCTACCAGCTCTACGCCACCGCCGATTTCGGCGTCATCGCCTATGAGACCTCCGCCCGCGAAGGCATGGTCCTCAACGAGAACCTGATCGTCGAGATCGTCCGCCCCGGCACGGGCGACCCAGTTCCCGAGGGCGAGGTCGGCGAAGTCGTCGTCACCAGTCTCGACCCCCACCATCCCCGCATCCGCCTGGCGCTCGGGGATCTCACAGCCGTTCTGCCGGGACAGAGCCCCTGCGGGCGCACCAACACCCGGATCAGAGGCTGGATGGGCCGCGCCGACCAGACCGCCAAGATCAAGGGCATGTTCGTGCGCCCCGAGCAGGTGGCGGAGATCGCCAGGCGCCATGCCGAAATCGCCAAGCTCAGGCTCGTCGTCGGCCGCGCCGAGGAAACCGACACGATGACCCTGAAGGCCGAAATCTATGCCGAGCCGGCCGGCCTGATCGACGCCGTCTCTTCGACCCTCCAGCAGGTCACCAAGCTCAAGGGCCGCGTCGAGGTGCTGCCGCTCGGCGCCCTGCCCAATGACGGCAAGGTGATCGCGGACGAGCGGCCGGTCGGATAGCAGCTCTCGTTCCGAAAGAAGCGCGGAAGCCCCGCTCCTGTAAGGAGAGGGTCCCCCGCGCTCTTCACCAAGCGATCGGCTTCTCTCCCTGCCCTTCCAACCACGCATTCGCCCGCGAAAACGGCCGCGATCCGAAGAAGCCACGCCGGGCCGACAAGGGCGAGGGATGGGCGCTGGCGATCACCAGATGCTTCGCCTCGTCGATCAGCGCCCGCTTCGCCTGCGCCGGCGCTCCCCAGAGCATGAAAGCGACATGAGGCCGCTCGCGCGACACCGTTGCGATGATCTCGTCCGTGACCTCCCGCCAGCCGATGGCCAGGTGCGAGCCGGCCTTGCTCGCCCCCTCCCGCACGGTAAGTGAGGTGTTCAGCAGCAGCACGCCCTGCTGCGCCCAGCGCGTCAGATCGCCGTCCGGCTGCCCGCTCACGCCGAGATCCTCGGCCCGCTCCTTATAGAGATTCACGAGCGAACGCGGCAGCGGGGGCGGTCCGACATAAGAGAAGGCGAGCCCATTGGCATGGCCCGGAGTCGGATAAGGATCCTGCCCGAGGATCACCGCCCGGACCGCTTCCAAAGGCGTCAGCGACAGCGCGGCGAAGACACGCTCGGGCGAGGGCGCGACGACATGCCCCGCCGCCCGCTCCGCATCGACCGCGGCACAAGCGCGTGCAGCGGCACCACCGGGGGCAAAGGCCGGCAACGCGCGCCAACCTGCAGCGGACCCGTTCGCCAGAAAGGCGGCGAGCGCCGCGATGCAGCTCACTTCAGGACCGCCCGCCCCTCGACCTTGGCCTCGACCGTGCCGAGCCGGCGCAGATAGACCATCACCTCATTCGCCATCAGCTTGCCGTCGGTGACGCCGATCAGCGTCTTGCCGCGGCCGAGCGCGGTATAGCCGTCGCCGCCCTCCAGCATGAAGTTGTTGGTCGCGACCGTGTATTTTGCCGCCGGGTCGATCGGCTTGCCGTCGACCGTGAGCGCGACGACGCGCGAGCCCGGCGGCTGCTTGATGTCGGCTTCGAAGCGGAGACCCGACACGACCGGGAACTTGCCCGAGCCCTGCGGGGCGGGCGAGAGCCCGTTCTCCAGCGCGTCCTTCACGTCCTTGCCGGTGATCTCCACCATCGCCGTCGCATTGCCGAAAGGCAGTTCGCTCAGCACGTCGCGGCGGGTCAGCATCGCGCCGGCCGGATATTGCTTGTTGGCGCGAATGCCGCCGGCATTGCTGATGGCGAGCTGGGCGCCCGTCGCGTCGCGGATCGCGTCCGCGATCAGATTGCCGATCGCGCTCTCCTGAGTGCGGATCACGCCTGTGCGGGAATCGAGCGGGGCGGCGAGCTTGGCGACATCGACGTCCAGCTCCTTCGACAGCTCCGACTCGTAGCCCTTCACGATCGCCGCGACCTCGGGGTCCGGTGTGGCGGAGCGGGAATCGTTCACACGGAAGGTCGGCGTCCAGGAGACCTGCCGGGCCGCGCCCTCGCCCTTGACCGTCACGGCGATGTCGATCGCGGTGACGTAATTGCCTTCCTCGTTCGACTCGACCATCACCACCTTGCCGTCATAGGCGATGGCGAGATCATGATCGTGGCCGGTCAGCACGATATCGACGACGCGCGAGCGCACAATCTCGTAATCCATCGCCCGGTCGGCGTGGACGACAGCGACGAGGATGTCGGCGCCCTGCGCCTTCAGCGCCTTGGCCTCGCGCTTCAGCGCCTCCATGGTCGAGGAGAACTTCAGGTCGCCGGGATGGGAGATCTGCGGCGTCGGGTCATAGGCCGTGCCGACCACGCCGACCTTGATGCCGCCGAGCTCGAAGATGCGGCTGTCCTCGTGGCCGGGCAGCTTGGCCCCGTTGGCGTCGCGCAGATTGGCGGCGAAGGTCGGGTAGGTCTGCGCGGCGACGAGCTTGAGATAATTCTCCTTGCCGAAATCGAATTCGTGATTGCCCGGGACGAAGACGTCGAGCCCCATCTTGTTCTGCATGGCGACGATATGCGCGCCCTGATCGAAGCCGGACATCAGCGAGGGCGAGTAGCAATCTCCAGCATGGCAGAACAGCACCGGCACGCCCCGCGCCCGCTCGGCCTTGGCGATGCCCGCCGCACGCGCGAACCCGCCACGGCCCTTGTCGTCGCTCATCTTGTAGATGTCGTTCACCAGCAGCAGCGTGAAGCTGGGCGCCGGCTGCTGGGCCTGGGCGACAGGCGCCGTGGCGGCGAGCGTGGCCGGTGCGGCCAGCACTCCGAAGGCCTTGCGGCGGGTCAGCTTGGTCATGGCATGAGCCTCGATGATGAGAACCGCGCCAGAGTAGCAAAAGCACCGGGCCACGCCAGAGCTTCGCGCAAGACTAGCTGCGCTATCGCACCGCAGCGAACGGCCCGCGACGAGGCTGGACGAAACCGTTAACTCGTCTAAATCAGCCTCTCGAGGAGAGCCCGCCGATGACCGCCGATATCGCCACGCTCACGAAGCCCGTCCAGCTCCCGCCCGACCATCCGCGCATCCGCCCCCGGCGCATCGGCGTGCTGCTGATGAATCTCGGCACGCCGGAAGGCACGACCTACTGGCCGATGCGCGCCTATCTCAAGGAATTCCTCTCCGACAAGCGCGTCATCGAGGAGCCGCGCTGGAAATGGTGGCCGATCCTCAACCTCATCATCCTCTCGGTGCGCCCGAGCCGGAAGGGCAAGGACTACGCCTCGATCTGGAACAACGAGCGCAATGAGGGGCCGCTCAAGACCATTACCCGCTCCCAGACCGAGGGCCTCGCCGCGCGGCTGCAAGAGATGGCCGGCGACCGTGTCGTCTTCGACTGGGCGATGCGCTACGGCTTTCCGGACACCAAAAGCCGCATCGAGGCGCTGCAGGAGCAGGGCTGCGACCGCATCCTGTTCGTGCCGCTCTATCCGCAATATGCCGCCGCGACCTCGGCGACGGCCTGCGACCAGGCCTTTCGTGCACTGATGAGCCTGCGCTGGCAGCCGGCGGTGCGGATCGCCGCGCCCTATTACGAGGATCCGGCCTATATCGGCGCGCTCGCCCGCTCGATGCGCGCCTCGCTGGCCAAGCTCGACTTCGACCCCGAGGTGATCCTCTGCTCCTTCCACGGCATGCCGAAGGAATATCTGCTGAAGGGCGACCCCTATCACTGCCAATGCGCCAAGACCTGGCGGCTTCTGCGCGAGGAGCTGGGCTTCTCGCCCGAACGCTTCCCGCTGACCTTCCAGTCCCGCTTCGGCCCGGACGAATGGCTGCAGCCCTACACCGACGAAACCGTCGAGGCGCTGGCCAAGGCCGGCAAGAAGTCCATGGCGATCGTGGCGCCCGGCTTCTCCGCCGACTGCCTGGAGACGCTGGAGGAACTCGACGGCGAGAACCGCGAGATCTTCATGCACAATGGCGGCGAAAAATTCGCCTATCTGCCCTGCCTCAACGACTCCGCCGAAGGCATCGACGTGATCGAGGCGGTCGTTCGCCGTGAACTGATGGGCTGGATCTGAGCCGCCCTCTCATGGCCGCAGTCGCCGGAATCGAAAAGGCCGCCCCGAAGGGCGGTCTTTCTTGTCGATGATCGCTGCGGCGGACCGCGCGCTCACTTCGGCGCGAAGATGCCGACGCTGCTCGCCGTGATGTCGAAGGAGAGCGTGCCGATCACGGCCGGGCCGCACCACTTGGAGGCGTTCGAGCCGGTCAGGATGCCGCGCGGGTCGGAGGTGTTCAGGAAGCACTCGCGCTTCGACAGGTTGGTATCGTGATAGCGCAGATCGGCCGTCAGATTCTTGTAGGTGTAGGACACGCCGGCGTTCCAGTAATAATAGTCGGGCAGGTTCGTCGGCGGCGTCGTCGACCAGATCGCCTGGTTGGTGCGGCCGAGCCAGTAATGGCCGAACTCGCCCGAGACCGCGAGACCTTCGAGGAAGGGCAGCGAATACTTGGCGGTGATCGAGGCATAGGTACCGGAGGCGCCGGTGCCGAGCCAATCCCAAGCGTAGAACAGGTTGGCGCCGACCGTCAGGGCATCGGCATAGGTGTAGGAGACCTTGCCGTAGACTTCCGTGAAGTCGGTGTTCTTCGGCGTCCAGAACGTGCCGGCGGGGAAGATGAACTGCCGCTCGCGCGGATAGTAATACTGCCACACGCCGAGGTCGAAGGAGACATCGCCGAGCTTGGGGCGGATACCGGCGTAGAAGTCGACTTCCGCGCTCGGGTCGGTGACGAGCTTCACATTCGAGCCGGCAACGCCGACATAGAACAGGTTGTTGTAGATCTGCAGCTCGGCGCTGCCCTGGATCGCGGGCTTGCGGTTGGTCTGCGAGATGCCGCGGAAATTATAGTCGGTCATGCCTTTGATGCTGACCGCGACGTCGAACATCGTGAAGGCGGGAGCGACGGGAGCCACCGGCTCGCCCTTCTTGCTGGGCAGGTCGGCCGCCTGCGCACCGGCAGCGAACAGCGCCCCGGCCAGAGAGAGCGTGGTGATCGTCGAGCGAATGATACCGCGAACCATGTAATCGAGCCCCTTTTGCGCTTGTCACGCTTTCGCCATGATCAAGCGGGCAGAGCGGCCCTTACGGCAAGACGAGGTTTTCGGCAGATTGCTTACAGAATAAGCAAAAACCCCCGAAACCGGGAGTTTTTGCGCCTGCGAGATAGCCGTCGAAGAAATCGCGCGGGAATGTTGCTAAATTAGCACGCCACCTGGCAGGAAGTTGCGTCCGGGAGCATCGCGCATCAAAACGGATGCGGTCATAACCTCCGAAGACTTCGCCGAAGCATCGGATGGTCCCGATGACCGGAACCCGCTTTTCGGAAAAATGCGAAGCCCCAGCAACAGTTCAGAGCATCGTGAGCGCGTCCGTTCGGACGCGCGATGGTCTAGCGGAGCTGCCCCACCTGGCTGGCATAGGCCACCGGCGAGGAATCGAGGCTGCTGGTCCTGAGGTTTCCAGCGCGGCGCGGCGGCAGCGGGGCGAGCACATTGCTCGGAGAGGCCGGCGTTTCGACCGCGACATCCGCGACGGGGGCGCCTTGGCCGGACGGCGAGGCCGGTCCGCCGATAAAGGGCACGAAGCCCAGCGTGCGCTGCAACAGCGTCTTGTCCTGCGCCGGCTCGGGAGCGGCGCTGGCGAGCGCCGGGCCGGGCTCGGCATCGCCCTGCCGCACCCGCGCGAGCTGGGTGGTGGCGGGCGCCACCGGCGCCGCGAGCGGCTTGGCAGCAGGCTTGCCGGCCTCGACCTTCGCCGGTTCCACCTTGTCCTCGGCCGGAGCTGAGGAGACGGCCGCGAGGATCGCGCTCTCATCCGAGGCAGCGGCGCGCACCATGGCCTTTGTGCGGCCCTTGTCGTCCAGAACGACGACCTGCGGGCCGGAAGCCAGTGCGTCCTGCCGGCTGATGCCGACGTCGCGCGAGGCCCAGGAGGCCGTCCGGTTCAGCGAGTCGGCGCCGCCGGCCGCCAGAGCGCGCTTGAAGCTGGGGTGCTGGTCGCCATCGTCATAGACGAGGCGGATCGCCGGCGTGCCCTTGGCGACGAGCGCCGCGACGCGGCTGGCGTCCTGATGCTCCTTCTGGGCCACATCCGCCGGCTGGCTGCCGCCGTTGAAGACATAGCGGCCACCGGCCACGGAGACGGCGGGCTCGTCGCGCGTGACCTCGAAATAATCGGAACCCTGCTTGAGGTTCTTCCAGAAGGCGATGTTGGGGTCGAGCCGGTGCTGGGCGAGGTTCTCCGCCGTCATCCTAAACGGGAAGGCCTGCATCTGCACGGCGCGCTGCCCGCCGTTCTGGGCTTCGCGCACGAGCGCGTAGATCTCGCCGATCTGGTCATCCGTCATCGAATAGCAGCCCGCCGAGGAGCAGGCGCCATGCACCATCAGATGCGCGCCGGTGCGGCCGAGCGAACGGTCATAGGCGTTGGGATAGCCCATATTGAACGAGACGTAATAGGAGGAGTTCGGGTTCATCTGCGCCGGGGTGATGGCGTAGAAGCCCTCCGGCGCCATGCGGTCGCCCTCGCGCACCTTGGGGCCGAGCTGGCCGGACCACCGGCACATCGGGAAGGTCTTCAGCAGCGCATAGCGGCCATCGCCCTTGCGCTTCCAGATCTCGAGCTCCGACTCCTTCTTGTAGGAGCGGATCAGGATCGGCTGGTCCTTGGTCATGCCCTTTTCGGACATCAGCGCATAGGTCGCGCTCGGGATCGGGATGTTGTGGCGCGCGGAGCCGCGATAACGCTCCTCCTCGCAAGCCCCCAACGTCATGGCCACCAGAGCAAGGATCGCGAAGCGCTTGAATGCCACGTCGTCATTCCCATCGAACATCAGGCCGGCTGCGCGACCTGTGAATTCGCAAGACGGCCGAATTGTGCCGTTCGTTCGGTTCTAGAAGCGTTAGCCTTGAGAGTTCCTTACCACAGCCCTAACGAGTCTGGCCACATGGTCAAGGAATCGTAAAGATCGAACGCTTCGCGATCCGCGCTTGCTCTAGAGATGCCGACCGATGGCGAGGAACTTCTCGGCCCGCTTGTCGGTCAGCGCGGCGGGATCGAGCCCGGCCAGATCCGTCAGCGCGGCCTCGATCGCGTCCCCCGCACGCTCCAGCGCCAGCGGCCGGTCGCGATGGGCGCCGCCGACAGGCTCGGGCACGATCGTGTCGATCACCGCGAATTTCAGCAGGTCCTGCGCGGTGATCTTCATGCCCGTCGCGGCATCCTGCGCGCGGGCGGTGTCGCGCCAGAGGATCGACGCGGCCCCCTCCGGAGAAATCACCGAATAGATCGCATGCTCCATCATCATCACGCGGCTGGCGGCGGCGATCGCGATCGCGCCGCCCGAGCCGCCCTCGCCGATGATCAGCGCGACGCTCGGGGTCGGCAGGCCGAGCCAGGCCTCGGTCGAGCGCGCAATGGCCTCGGCCTGGCCGCGCTCCTCGGCGTCAATGCCCGGATAGGCGCCGGCGGTATCGACGAAGCTCAGCACCGGCAGGCCGAATCGCCCGGCCAGCTCCGCCAGGCGCACCGCCTTGCGATAGCCCTCGGGCTTGGGCATGCCGAAATTGTGCCGGATGCGCGTCTCGGTCGAATCACCCTTCTCCTGGCCGATCACGCAGACCGGCTGGCCGCGAAAGCGCCCGAGGCCGCCGACGATCGCCTCGTCCTCGCCGAAGGCACGGTCCCCGGCGAGCGGCGTGAACTCCTCGATCAGCGCGGCGCAGTAATCCTTGAAATGCGGCCGCTGCGGATGGCGCGCCACCAGCGTCTTCTGCCACGGCGTCAGCGCTGCGTAGATGTCCTTGAGCGCCTGGCTGGCCCTGACGTCGAGCTTGCCGATTTCCTCCGAGAGCGAAATGCCGTCGCCCCGGGCTTCCAGCGCCCGCAATTCGTCGGCCTTCGCCTCGATTTCGGCGACCGGTTTCTCGAAATCCAGATAGCTGCGCATCGTGATCCAGTTCAGCTCCCGCCCCTCTCGCGCGGGCGGATCGGCGGTTTCGCGGGAAACCGGGCATGACAAGCGGCGGACCTTGGCCGCGCCGCGCTGACATTGTCAACCCGTCGGCGGCGAGGGCGGCGGCTCGGCGAGGCGCGGCGTCGGGGCCGGCTGCGGCAGCAGCACCGGCCGGAAGGCGAAGCTGCGCCGTGTCGCGCGCAGCGGCGCGCGCCGGTAGAACTGCTTGGTCGCGTCGATGACATGCACCCCGGCGAAAGGCATCGACAGATGCGTGCCGATCTGTTCCCACAGCCCGGCCGACTGCATCAGGAGCTGCCGCTGCAGCGGCGGCACATAGAGCACCTCGGCCCAATGCTCGGGCGAAAATTCCGCCCCGCGCAGCAGGGATGTCAGCTGCCGGCGGCTGAAGGGGCGGCCCTGGCCGAAGGGCGTGCCGTCCATGCGCGCCCACAGGCCGCGCCGGTTCGGCACCACCAGGATCATCCGCCCCCCGGGGTTGAGCACCCTGGAGACCTCTTCCAGCAGATCATCCGGGCTTTCGGTCTCCTCCAGCGCATGCACCAGCACAGCCCGGTCGATCGAGGCCGTCGGCAGCGGCAGCAGCGTCGGCTCCACCAGCGCCGAGGCGGAAAGCCCCGGCGAAGGCCAGTTCACCACGCCCTGCGCAGCCGGCATGAAGGCGATGCTGCGCTCGGCCTCCATGCCCAGAACCGACAGATAGGGCGTGGAGAAGCCGAGGCCCAGCACGCGCTGGCGGGCGCAATCAGGCCAGAAACGCAGCATCGCCCGCCCGATGAAGCGGCGCGCGACATGGCCCAGCGGACTGGCGTAGAAGCTGCGCAGATCGACGACGTCGAGGGACATGGCGCCACAGATGCAAGGTGGCGCGCCGCAAGACAAGAGCATGCCGGGTTGATCGACGCGCGGCCATGGCCCATTCAGGGCGACGATCCGCGAAGCAGGAGTCCGCGATGCCGCTCGATCTGCACGTTTTCCGCACCCTCAGCGACAATGCCGGCGCGCTGCTGCACGATCCGGCGAGCGGCGCCTGCGCCGCGGTGGACGTGCCCGATGCCGGGGAGGTGATGGCGGCAGCCCAGGCAAAGGGCTGGACGATCACCGACATCTTCGTCACCCACGCCCATGCCGACCACACCCAGGGCGTGGCGGCGGTGAAGCAGGCGACCGGCGCGGCCGTCGTCGGGCCGGAGGATGCCGTGAACCTGGCCCCGCTCGACCGCATCGTCGGCGAGGGGGACAGCGTCACGCTCGGCCAGGACCGCTTCGAGATCTGGCACACGCCCGGCCATTCGGCCGGCCATCTCAGCTATGTCGGGCTTTCATCGCGGATCGCACTGGTCGGCGACGTCGTCTTCGTGATGGGCTGTGGGCGGGTTCAGCCCGGCCAGATGGCGCAAATGTGGGGCTCGCTCTCGCGCCTCATGGCGCTGCCGGGCGATATCCGCCTCGTCTGCGGCCATGATTATACCCTCGCCAATGCCCGCTTCGCCCGCTCGGTCGATCCGGCCAATGCGGCGCTTTCGGCCCGCTTCGGCGAGGCCGAGGCGGCCAAGCGGGAGGGCCGGTTCTGGGCGCTGACCACGGTGGCGCAGGAGCAGGCGACCAATCCCTTCTTCCGGGCTGGGGAGGCCGCGCTCGCCGAAGCGGTCGGCCGCGCCGGCGCCCCCGCTTCAGAGGTCTTCGCCGCCCTGCGCGAAGCCAAGAACACCTTCTGAGCGGCGGCGCCCGATGTCCTACCCGCTCGACGGCCTCACCGCCGCACAGGTGATCCGCCTGCTCGACCTGCGGCCCCATCCGGAAGGCGGGCATTACCGCGAGACCTTCCGCGACAGCGCGGGACCGGACGGGCGCGGGCATTCGACCGCGATCTACTATCTTCTGGATACCGGCGAGACCTCGGAATGGCACCGGGTCGATGCGGCCGAGATCTGGCATCATTACGCCGGCGCACCGCTCGTCATCACCGTCTCGCCCAATGGGCATGACGCCTCCGCCCATCATCTCGGCGCGGATCTGGCAGCCGGACAGCGCCCGCAATTCGTGGTCGAGGCCGGCTGGTGGCAGAGCGCCACTTCGCTGGGCGCCTGGACACTCGTCGGCTGCACGGTTGCGCCGGGCTTCGCCTTTTCCGGCTTCGAGCTGGCCCCGCCGGATTGGCGGCCCACCCCGCGCCGGCCCTCGGAGAGCTGACCATGCCCACCGCGACGGAAGATCACCGGCTCGCGCTCGAATGCGAGCGGCGCATCGTCAATGCCTGGCCGGCGCTCTCGACGCTGATCGTCGGCGATTGGGTGCTGCGCTTCGCCGACGGCTATTCCGGCCGCGCCAATGCGGCGAGCCCGATGGCCTTCGAGGCCGGTCTCGACGACACGATGCTGGACCAGATCGAGGAGCTTTACCGCGCCGACGGGCTGCAACCCTGCATCCGCCTGACGCCGCTGGTGGCGGCGCAGACGCGCGAGGCGGTGCTGGCCCGCGGCTACCGCATCAAGGACGCCTCCTTCGGCATGATCGCGCCCCTGGCCGGCTGGCCCGTCGCGACGGCGGCCGAATTGCAGCTGGAGGCACGGCCCGAGGCCGACTGGATCGCGGGCGTCGCCGCCCTGCAGAGCGGCATCAAGACCGATGCCGCCAAGCTCGCCGCCATCGTCGAGCGAGTGCGCCTGCCGGCCGCCTTCGCCAGCTGGCTGATCGAGGGCGAGCCGGTCGCCTTCGGCATGGCGGTCGCCGAACGCGGCATGGCGGAGATCGGTCTGATCTGCGTCGATCCGGGTCAGCGCGGCAAGGGGCTCGGCCGCGCGATCGTCTCCGGCCTGATGGGCTGGGCCGGTGCCATGTCCTGCCACAGCGCCTATCTGCAGGTCGACCAGACCAACGCGATCGCGCGGTCCCTTTACGAGAGCCTCGGCTTTCGCAGGCTCTACGCCTACGAGACCCGCATTCTCGACTGAGCTTCAGCGCGTCAGCAGCGCGGTGCCGTAAAGGCCGATCGCGAAGACGATATGGGCGAGGATGTTGAGGAGGCGGATCTGGTTGGCATTCGCCCGCTTGGATGCGGCGATGCCCATCCCCATGCCCGGCTGCAGGATGAACCAGCCGCAGCCGACCGTGGCCAGACCGACGATCAAAGCCGGCGGAAAGCTCGGCTGGCGCGCCCAGCCCAGGCCCCAGATCGCCAGGAGCGTCGCCGCGAACAGGATGCCGACGAGATAGTGAAAGGCCCAGCCGATGGCGCTCTCGCCCGCGACCGGCTCGCTGCGGGCGATATCCTCATGCATCACGCGGCCGCGCAGCAGATGCGCGAACCAGCGGCCGGGCGGCCCCCAATTGGGTTTCGGCATCCCGAACAGCCGCAGGAACTGCCCCCACAGATCGAAGAGCAGCGTGGCGCCGACTCCGATCACGATCGCCTTGCCGATGAATTCCGTCACGATGCTCCCGCCCCCCATCGGCGCTCTTGCGGCGCCTGCCTTGTTGGAACGCCCTGGCTGCCCTGCGGTCAAGCGCCGCGGCACGCAAGCCGCATGCGCGGGACGCGCAGGGCGTCCCCGGCGGACGGCGAGGAACACCGCGCGATGCTGGGGTGTTGCTCTCCCTCGACGGATGTGGGGGACGGAGACGATGAGCGGACCGACGGAAGCAGCCAGGCAATCCGGGGCAAGCGGGCCGCACGGCGCCGCCGAGCTCCCCTCGGCGACGGTCACCAGCTACAATCTCGAGACGCGGGACGAGGATGGTTTTGTCGGCGACAAGGCCAGCCGCAAGGCCTTTCTGGAGCATCTCGACGCCCTGCGCGCGCATCTGAAGCGCAAGGGGGACGATCCTCTGGCCGGCGACACAGCCGTTTTGGGGAAGAAGGAGCTCGACGCGCTGCTGAAGGAGGGCAACGCGGCCGAAGCGGCGCTCGTGCTCAGCGCGGTCGAGAATTTCGCCCAGTCGCTCGCTTTCGTCATCCGGCGCTTTGCGCGGCTCAAGACCTGGGCGCCGATCGAGCGCATCGTGGTCGGGGGCGGATTCAGGGACAGCCGCATCGGCGAACTCGCCATCGCGCGCGCGGCGATCATTCTCAGCACCGAGGGCCGCGCGATCGACCTCATTCCGGTGAGCCATCATCCGGACGAGGCCGGGCTGGTCGGCAGCGCGCATCTCGCTCCCAAATGGATCTTCGAGGGCTATGACAGCATCGTCGCGGTCGATATCGGCGGGTCGAACATCCGCGCCGGCATCGTCGAACTGCGGCAGAAAAAGGCGAAGGACTTGGCCAAGGCGCGGGTCTGGCGCTCCGAACTCTGGCGCCATGCCGACGAAGAGCCGAGCCGCGACGACATGATCCGGCGGCTCGGCCGGATGCTCAAGAACGCCATCGCGACGGCGCAGGAGGAGGGTTTCCGCGTCGCGCCCTTCATCGGCATCGGCTGCCCGGGCCTGATCGAGCCCGATGGCAGCATCGAGCGCGGCGCACAGAACCTGCCCGGCAATTGGGAAAGCAGCCGCTTCAACCTCGTCGAGGCCGTGCGCGAGCGCGTTCCGAGGATCGGCGATCATGAAACTGAGATCATCCTGCACAATGATGCCGTCATTCAGGGGCTCAGCGAGCTGCCGGCCATGCAGGATGTGGCGCATTGGGGCGTGCTGACGATCGGCACCGGCCTCGGCAATGCGAGCTTCCAGAATCGCGCCAAGCCGAAGAAGTCGGCGAAGCGGTCTGGCAAGGGCTGATCCCGGCTTTGCTCCTCACCGAGCCGTCCCGCCATCTTCGCGTCGCCTTTGGCGTCGAAGAGGCGGGCCGGTCATCTTTTTTGCGCGGAGTGCCTCCTTGCCGGTCCCCGATCAGCCGTCTGCGACTTGCCAGCCTGCCACCATCGTGACGAGGCTCGCACGCGACGCGAATCAGCACTGGCAAGGGAAGCGCGGGACGATGGCCGGGGCCACAAGATGGACGCAGCCTGACCGGGCGACCGCCTGGCCGGGCACCTTTGCCAGGCTGCTGTGCCTGGCCCTGCTTTGGCTGTCGTTGGGCCTCGGCGCCGCGCTGGCGCAGCCGGCCCCCATCGATCCCAACAGCCCGCGCGCCCGGCTGGACGCGATCCGCACCGAGCTGACTCAGATCGAGGGCGTGGTCGACATGCCCAGCGCCACCGACGCCGATCTCCAGCGCCAGAGGCTGCGCCTCCAACCCTCTCTCGACCAGCTGCGCAAGCTGATCGACGACCAGACGCCCCGCGTCGACCAGGCCAAGGCCAAGCTCGACCAGCTCGGACCCAAGCCCGAGGCGAGCGCCCCGCCGGAAAGTCCCGATATCGCCAAGGAGCGCGATGCGCGCACCAAGGCCTATGCCGATGCCGACGAAACGCTGCGGCTGGCCAAGGCGGCGCTGCTCCAGGCCGAGCAGTTGCAGACCAGCATCGGCGACAAGCGGCGGGACATCTTCGCCAAGACGCTCTTCGCGCCCGGTCCCTCGATCGTGAACCCGGATGTCTGGGGCAGTGCGCTCTCGACCGCGCCGGAGGATCTGCGGGCCTCCGGCTATATTTTCGGCGGCTGGCTGGAAGGGGTGAACGCCTCCCTCTCGGGCAAGCGCGGCCTCGTGATCTTGATGGCGCTGATCGTCGCGTTGCTGCTCTACCTGGCACGTGCCCGCTATCTGCCGCGGTTCAAGGCCCGCTATGCCGACATGGCCGGGGCCAACGGCCTGCACTGCCTCTACATCGCGCTGGCCCATATCATCGCGGGCGCGGCGCCGCCGGCGCTGGCGAGCTGGCTGATCTACAAGGCCTTCACGACGACGGGCCTGTTGCCGCCGCGCATCCAGCCCGTCATCTGGGCTCTGGTGATGGGGCTGGCCTTCTTCGCCTTTGTGCAGGCGCTGGCCGATGCGATCTTCGCTTCCGGCAATCGGCAGCGCCGCCTGATCAGCGTGATGGACACCACCGCCCGCAGCGTCGTCTGGCTGGCGAGCTCGCTGGCGCTCGTCATGGCGGTGGGCAAGCTCTTCGAGGCCTGGCTTCAGGCGATCGCGGCGGGCCTCGCCATCTCGATCATCGTCAAGGCCGGCTTTGCCGTTCTGTTCGCCCTGACGCTCATCGCGGGACTCTACCAGATCCGCGACGACGAGGAGATCGAGCAGGAAGCCTGCCTCGGCCCCTATGTGCCGGTGGACGGAGCCAAGCTCGGTCCGTTGCGGATCATCGGCTGGATCATCGGCATCGCGATCATCGCGGCCGCGATCAGTGGCTATGTCGTCTTCGCCTCCTTCCTGGCCGAACAGACGCTGTGGATCGGTGTCGTCGCCTGCCTCTATCTGCTGGTCCACCAGTTCATCGATCTCGGCATTCCGCGGCTGCTGACCGGCAAGGGCCGGCTGGCAATGACGCTGAAGGCCGGCGTCGGGCTGCGCAGCACGACGCTTGACAAGATCTCGGTCATCTCCGTCGGCGTGCTGAAGCTGCTGCTGATCGTGATCGCTGTCGCGCTGGTGCTCGCGCCCTGGGGGCTGGAATCGACCGATTTCCTGGTTTCGCTACGCGCGGCCTTCTTCGGCGTGCAGGTCGGCGGCGTGACGATCTCGCTCTCGACCATCGCGATCGGCGTTTTCGTCTTCATGCTGGGCATCGCCGCGACCAAGGCCGTGCAGGGCTGGCTGGAGAACCAGTTCCTGCCGACCACGGCGATGGATCCGGGGCTTCGCAACTCGATCACCACCGCAGCGGGATATGTCGGCTTCATCGCCGCCGTGGCGCTGGCCGTCTCGGCCGTGGGCCTCAGCCTCGAGCGGCTGACGCTGGTCGCCTCGGCGCTGTCGGTCGGTATCGGTTTCGGCCTGCAATCGGTGGTGTCGAATTTCGTCTCCGGCCTGATCCTGCTGTGGGAGCGCCCGATCCGGGTGGGCGATCAGGTCGTGGTCGGCGATGTCGAGGGCATCGTGAAGCGGATCAACGTCCGCTCGACGGAAATCGCGACCTTCGACCGCGCCAGCGTGATCGTCCCGAATTCCAACCTAATCTCCGGAGTGGTCCGCAACCGCGTCCGCAACGATCGCACCGGCCGCGTGCTGATCTCGCTGTCGGTGCCGCGCACGCTCGATGCGGGCGAGGTCCGCACGATGCTGTCGGAGGTCTCCGGCAATCATGGCGACGTGATGCAGAAGCCGGCGCCCGTCGTCCTGTTCAAGAAGCTCGGCACCACCACCATGGATTTCGACCTCATCTGCGTCGTCGCGGATGTCGAGATCGTCGGGCGCGTCACCAGCGACCTGAATTTCGCGATCCAGAAGCGGCTGACCGAGATGGAGCCGGCGGCGGCGCCCGCCGAACTGGTCGTGAAGGGACTCGAGGGCGTCGAACACTCGCTCGGCGAGATCGCCACAGCCGTGGCGCGCGAACCGGGCCGCCCCCGCAAACCCGCGGAACGGCAGGCGCCGCGCCGCCCATTGCCGCTGCCCGATGCCGAGCATGGCGACGACGAAGCGCAAGAGCCCGCAGGCAAACCCGCCGAGACGCCGCCGGCCGAGCCGGCCAAGGACGACAAGGAATGACGCCATGCAGTTTCGCACGCTCCCGGCCCGCTCGCGCATGAGCTGCCCGGCCGCCATCGCCGGTGCGCTCGCTCTGCTGGGCGTCGCCGGCTGCACGGAGCCGCAGCGCCAGGCGCAGCAGCCCGCCTTCTACCGCGATCTCGGCTCGGCCTCGGCGCAGGTGGATGTGGAACAGGCGCGCGCCATGATCTCGGCCTACCGCCTCAATGCCGGCCTCGGCCCGCTGGCGCTCGAACCTGCCCTGGTCGAGGCCGCCCAGCGCGAGGCGGACGCCATGGCGCGCTCGGACAAGCCGGCCCAGGCCGATGCCGTCAAGGCCCGGCTGGCGAAGGAGGGCGTCCCCGGGGCCGAGGCCAATCTCTCGGCCGGCTACCGCCGCCTCGCCGAAGCCTTTTCCGGCTGGCGCGACTCGCCGCAGCACGACCGGGTGATGAAGGATGCCCGCGCCAAGCGCATGGGCCTCGCCACCGCCTATGCGCCCGGCTCGAAATACCAGGTCTATTGGGCGCTGATCCTGGCGCCCTGAGCGTACCGGAACCGGGTGCCACGCAGAGAACGTCCCGCTCCCGCCAAGCCCTGTCAGCCTGGCGGGCCCACCGCCCCTTACGCGGCCTGCAAGGCCCGGCTAGCCTGCCGGTCATGGCTCCGCGCAAGCTCCCGACCCTCACCGCGACCCAGGCCCGCCGCATCTGGCTGCGGGCGCAATGCCTCGACCGGCGCGAACCCTTCGGTACCGGCCCGCAGGCCGCCCGGGCGGCGGTCGAGCAGCTCGGCTATGTGCAGATCGACACGATCAACGTGATCGAACGCTGCCATCACCACATTCTCTACAGCCGCATCCCCTCCTATCGCCGCTCGGACCTCGCGCAATTGCAGGCGGCCGACAAGGCGGTCTTCGAATACTGGACGCATGCACTCTCCTATGTGCCGACGCGCGACATCCGCTTTTTCCTGCCGCTGATGAAGGCCCATCGCGAGGAGCCGAAGCGCTGGTCGGCGGTCGGCTCGCGGGAGGACACGCGCAAGCTGCTGCGCCGGATCAGACAGGACGGGCCGATCTCGATCCGCGACATCGAAGAGGAGCAGGTCGAGAAGGCGCATCTATGGGCGAGCAAGAAGCCCTCCAAGGGCCTGCTCGAGCGCGCCTTCTACGATGGCGAGCTGGCGATCTCGGCACGCACCGGCATGCTGAAGACCTATGAGCTGTTCGACCGGCATTTCGGCTGGGAAAAGCGTCCCGGCCCCGCCAGCGAGCGCCAGATCGCGGCCTATAAGCTCGACCGTGCCCTGACGGCGCAGGGCATCGTCAGCCTCGATTCGATCTGCCATCTCGATGCGCCCGGCAAGAAGGCGGTGGCGGCCCAGATCGCGACGCGGCTGCGCAACCGGACGCTCGTTCCGGTTGCTCTGGAGGGCGCCGGCCGGGCGGCGCATTGGGCGCGCCCCGAAACCCTCGACGGATCCCCCGCGCCCGAGGCCGAACTCGTCCACATCCTCTCGCCCTTCGACCCGCTGATGATCCAGCGCAAGCGCACGAGCCTGATCTTCGGCTACGGCCACGTCTTCGAGGCCTATCTGAAGCCCGAGAACCGCGTCTTCGGCTACTTCGGCCTGCCGGTCCTGATCGGCGAGGAGATCGTCGCCATCCTCGACCTCAAGACCGACCGCGCCGCCGGCCGGCTCCTCATCCAGCGCTGGACCTGGCTGGAAGGCCGCGAAAGCGCCGGGCGGAAGGCCCAGATCGAAGAAGAGTTGCAGCGCTTCGAGCGTTTCCAGCTCGGGCGGGACGAAGCCGATCCGGCGGAGAGCTCCGCCCTCACGCCCCCAGCAGATCGATCAGCGGCGGAATGAGCGGCTCGTCGGCCGGCGGCATGGCGAGGTCTCGCAGCTTGCCGGGCCGCACCCATTTCAGCGCCTGCGCCTCGCGCGAGATGGGCGTACCCTCCCAGCGCCGGCAGATATAGAGCGGCATCAGCAGGTGGAAATCGGGATAGGCGTAGCTGGCGAAGGTCAGCGGCGCCAGGCAAGCCTCCTTCACGGTGATACCGAGTTCCTCGTGCAACTCGCGGATCAGCGCCGGCTCGGGCCTCTCGCCCGCCTCCAGCTTGCCGCCGGGAAATTCCCACAGCCCCGCCAGCGCCTTGCCCTCCGGCCGCTGGGCGACGAGGACACGGTGATCGGCATCGATCAGCGCGCAGGCGACGACGAGGAGAAGCTTCACGGAGGCGCTGGCTCAATAACCGGAGAGGATGACATGGACGGGCTCGGTTTCCTTGCCTGTCACGGTGACGCTGTCATAGACGGAGCCGCCCTCGCGCGAGAACGCATCCTCGTCGCCCCAGATCACCTGGGTGGTGATGAAATAATCACCCGGCGCCACCTTGTCGAAGACGAAGCGGCCATTGGCCTCCGCCTTCGTGGTCCGGGTGTAGTCGCCATAGGCCGGATCGGTCGCGTCCTCGCGCGGGTAGTCGCGATGCGCCACATATTTGCGGCTGCCATAGAAATTGCGGAAGCGCTCGCGGGCGAAGGCCGTCGCGGGCACGAGCCGGACCAGTTGGCCGGCCGCGTTGACGACGACGCCGCTCGGCTTGGTGCGGAAGGCATGGCCGGTGATGGTGGTGGTGCCGGTCTTCTTGATGAAGGCCGCTTCCTCGACCGAGAACGCGACCGTCGCCGGCTTGCGTTCCACGCAGGCCCCGAGCAAGGCGGCCAACAGCCCGGCCGCCACGAACCCCGCCTTCATCTCCATAGCCCCCGAAACGCCCCGGCCTGCATCATGCCGAGCGCGGCGCGGCCCCGCAACGGCGGTCCAGCACGCCTGCGCTCAGGAGCGATAATCGCCGTTGATCTCGACATAGGCCTTGGTGAGATCGCAGGTCCAGACGGTGGACTTGCCGCGGCCGAGGCCGAGATCGGCGGTGATGACGATGCTGTCGCCCTTCATGTAATCGGACACCGCCTGCTCGTCATAGGACGGAGCGCGGGCGCCCTGCCTGGCGACGACGATGTCGCCGAAGCCGATATCGAGCCTGTCCCGGTCGGCCGGCTCGCCGGCCTTGCCGACCGCCATGACGACGCGGCCCCAATTGGCGTCCTCGCCCGCGATCGCGGTCTTGACCAGCGGCGAATTGGCGATCGAGAGCGCCACGCGCTTGGCCGAGCGCGAGGAGGCGGCGCCGGTGACGCGGACCTCGACGAATTTCCGCGCCCCCTCGCCGTCCTTGCAGACCAGATGCGCCAGTTCGAGCAGGATCGAGTTCAGCGCCCGCTTGAAGCCGGAAAGGCGCGGATCCCCGATCTCGGTGATCGCCGGCACGTCCTTGGCCTGGCCCGTCGCGAAGAGCATCAGCGTGTCCGAGGTGGAGGTGTCGCTGTCGACCGTGACGGCGTTGAACGAGCCCTTCACGCCCTTGGATAGCAGCGCCTGCAGCACGGGCGCGGCGATCGGCGCATCGGTGAAGACGAAGGAGAGCATCGTCGCCATGTCGGGCGCAATCATGCCGGCACCCTTGGCGATGCCTGCGATGAGAACCTCCTTGCCGTCGATCTTCGCCTTGCGGGAAAGTGCCTTGGGAAAGGTGTCCGTGGTCATGATCGCCCGGGCGGCGTCGATCCAGGGCCCCTCGGCGGCGCGCTTGGCGCAATCGGCCAGCACGCCCTCGAATTTCGTCGCGTCGAGCGGCTCGCCGATCACGCCCGTCGAGGCGATAAAGACCTCCTGCGGCCTGCAGCCGGCGGCCTTGGCGGCGATCTCGGCCGTCAGTTTCACCGCATCGCGGCCCTTGAGGCCGGTGAAGGCATTGGCATTGCCGGAGTTGACGACGATCGCCCGGGCAGAGCCCTGGCCCAGATTCTCGCGGCACCAGTCGACCGGCGCGGAGGGGCATTTGGAGCGGGTGAACACGCCCGCAACCTGCGTGCCTTCATCCAGCAGCGCGAACCAGACGTCCTGCCGCCCCTGATAGCGGATGCCGGCCTCGGCAGTAGCGAAACGCACGCCGGCGATCGGCGGAACCTTGGGCTGGCGCTTGGGCGCGAGCGGGGAAACGGGAACATCCTTGCCGGCCATCGGGCATCTCCTCGGGCTTTGCCGTGCCGAATCGCAGATCCCGGCCGGCATCATGGAAGCCGCTTTGCCCTCTGCCGCAGAGCGATGACGAAAACAAGAAGGGCGGCCTCGCGGCCGCCCTGCCAAATGTCGAAATCGCGGATCGCTCAGTTCTTCTTCGGCTCGGCGGGCGCCGCCGGTGCCGCGGGAGCGGCCGGGGTCGCCGGGGCGGCGGGCTTGTCGAGCCGCTCGATCTTCGCCTTTTCGCGCAGGGCCAGCACGATGTCCTGCTGCGCCTTGCGCTCGAGATACTGGTCGATCTGGGGCTTCACGGCAGCGAAATCTGGCAGCGGCTTGCTGCGCTTGTCCTCGAGCTTGATGACATGCCAGCCGAACTGGCTCTTCACCGGCTCGGAGATTTCGCCCTTCTTGAGCTTGAAGGCCGCCTCGGCGAATTCCGGCACCATCCGGTCCTTGGTGAACCAGCCCAGATCGCCGCCCTCCTTGCCGGAGCCGGGGTCCTTCGAGAGCTCGCCCGCGACCTTGGCGAAATCCTCGCCCTTCTTCAGCCGGGCGACCACCGCCTTGGCCTGGTCCTCGGTCTCGACGAGGATGTGGCGTGCATGCGCCTCCTCGTCGGGGGTCATCGCCTTGGTGGTGTCCTCGTAGAGCTTCCTGGCGGCGTCTTCCGTCACCGCCTTCTTGCCCTCGTTGGTGAGGTACTGATCGAGCAGCACCTTCTCGCGGTAATAGGCGAGGCGGGCGGCGAAATCGGGCGTGTCGCCGATCTTGGCGTCGGCCGCGGCCTTGGCGCCCAGCTTCAGATCGACCAGATAGTTGATCACCTCGTCGCGGCGCCGCTCTTCGGGCAACTGCGCCAGACGCTCACCGAGATCCTCGCTGGCGAGGTCGATCTCTTTCTGGGTGATCGGCAGGCCGTTGACCCTGGCGACCACGCCATCCGCAGGAACGGGGGCCGGTTGCGCGAAGGCCGGGCCGGCGAGCAGCACGACGAGACCGAGCGAGGCCACGAAACGTTTGGATGTCATGCGGAAACGGCCTTTCGCAAAGGTGCCGGAACGATCGCGGCTGCACTGCCAGTTGAACGCGGCAAAGGCAAGGCGGATCGGCGTCGGAAGGCGCCCTTGGCAGCGCGCGCCGCGCGCACCACATGCGAGGCTGAAAATTCATCGGCACGCGCCGGCCCCTTCGGCATCGAAACGCGCGCTGGACCCTGCTCGCGCTCGCGTCTAAACACGCGGTCGCATTCGAGAATACCCGCGCTTCGGCCCGGGCGCGGCCGCTCCGGGCCATGCCTGCCGGCGGCGCCGAGATACCACCTGAAAGGCCCAGCATGCTTGGCGCGCTCGCAAAGAAACTCTTCGGCTCGTCGAACGACCGGCGCGTCAAGGGCTATCAGCCCCGCGTGGCGGCGATCAACGCGCTGGAAAAGGATGTCGCGGCACTGAGCGACGAGGCGCTGAAGGCGCGCACCGAGGAGTTCAAGCGCGAGATCGCGGCGGGCAAGTCCCTGGACGACCTGCTGGTGCCAGCTTTCGCCACGGTGCGCGAGGCGGCCAAGCGCGTGCTCGGCCAGCGCCCCTATGACGTGCAGTTGGTCGGTGGCATGGTGCTGCACGAAGGCGCGATCGCCGAGATGAAGACGGGCGAGGGCAAGACCCTCGTCGCGACGCTGCCGACCTATCTCAACGCGCTCGGCGGCAAGGGCGTCCATGTCGTCACTGTCAACGACTATCTCGCCCGGCGCGACGCCGAGTGGATGTCGCGGCTCTACAATTTCCTCGGCCTGTCGGTCGGCATCATCGTCCACGGGCTGGACGACGAGGAGCGCCAGCGCGCCTATGCCTGCGACATCACCTACGGCACGAACAACGAGTTCGGCTTCGACTATCTGCGCGACAACATGAAATACGACACCGCGCAGATGAGCCAGCGCGGCCACCATTTCGCGATCGTCGACGAGGTCGACTCGATCCTGGTCGACGAGGCGCGCACGCCGCTGATCATCTCGGGCCCGCTCGACGACAAGTCGGAGCTTTATGCCTCGATCGACAAGGTGCTGCCGGGCCTCGTCGCCGGAGATTACGAGGTCGACGAGAAGCAGCGCACGGTCGCGCTGACCGAGGCGGGCAACGAGCATATCGAGGAACTGCTGCGCGAGGCCGGCATCCTCGCCGAAGGCGATCTCTACGACGCCCACAACATCACCATCGTCCACCACGTCAATCAGGCGCTGCGGGCCCATACCCTGTTCACCAGGGACAAGGACTATATCGTCCGCAACGACGAGGTGGTGATCATCGACGAGTTCACCGGCCGCATGATGCCGGGCCGGCGCTATTCGGAAGGGCTGCACCAGGCGCTGGAGGCCAAGGAGCGCGTCACCGTCCAGCCCGAGAACGCGACGCTGGCCTCGATCACCTTCCAGAATTATTTCCGGCTCTATTCCAAGCTCGCGGGCATGACCGGCACGGCCGCCACCGAGGCCGAGGAATTCTTCCAGATCTACAAGCTCGAGGTCGTCGAGATTCCCACCAACGTGCCGGTGGCGCGCAAGGACGAGGATGACGAGGTCTACCGCACCTTCGAGGAGAAGGTGCGCGCGATCATCCGCGAGATCCAGGCGGCGCAGGCCAATGGCCAGCCCATCCTCGTCGGCACCACCTCGATCGAGCGTTCCGAGCTCGTCGCCGAGATGCTGGAGAAGGCGGGATACGAGCTGCTCGACTTCACCGATCCCAAGGCGCTGGAGCCGGTCTATGCCGCCGCCCGCAAGGGCGAGACGGTCAAGGCCTTCGCCGTGCTGAACGCCCGTTTCCACGAGCAGGAAGCCTATATAGTCGCGCAGGCCGGCGTGCCGGGCGCCATCACCATCGCCACCAACATGGCCGGCCGCGGCACCGACATCCAGCTCGGCGGCAATGCCGAGATGCGCATCGCCCATGATCTGGCGGGCGTGGAAGCGGGACCGGAGCGGGATGCGAAAGCCGCCGAGATCCGCGCCGAGGTCGCCGATTTCAAGCAGCGCGTGCTGAAGTCCGGCGGACTCTACATCGTCGGCACCGAGCGGCATGAGAGCCGCCGCATCGACAACCAGCTGCGCGGCCGCGCCGGCCGCCAGGGCGATCCGGGCCGTTCCAAGTTCTTCCTGTCGCTGCAGGACGACCTGATGCGCATCTTCGGCTCCGACCGCATGGACGGCATGCTGACCAAGCTCGGCCTCAAGGAGGACGAGGCGATCGTCCACCCCTGGATCAACAAGGCGGTCGAGAAGGCGCAGGGCAAGGTTGAGGCGCGCAACTTCGACATCCGCAAGAACATCCTGAAATACGACGACGTCATGAACGACCAGCGCAAGGTGGTCTTCGAGCAGCGTCGCGACTTCATGAAGCAGGACACGGTCCGCGAGACCATCGACGACATGCGCCAGGGCGTCGTCGAGGATCTCGTCGCCCGCCACATCCCCGAGGAAGCCTATCCCGAGCAGTGGGATACCGCCGGCCTGAAGCAGGAGGTGATCCAGTACCTCAACCTCGATCTGCCGATCGAGGAATGGGCGAAGGAGGAGGGCATCGCCGACAGCGAGCTGCGCGAACGCATCCGCAAGCTCGCCGACGAGGATTACGTCGCCCGCATCGAGCGCAACACCGAGCAGGTGATGACCTATGTCGAGAAGCAGGTGCTGCTGCAGACGCTGGACCATCTCTGGCGCGAGCATCTCGTCACGCTCGACCATCTGCGGCAGGTCATCGGCTGGCGCGGCTATGCCCAGCGCGACCCGCTGCAGGAGTACAAGGCCGAGGCCTTCGAGCTGTTCGGCGGGCTGATCGGCCAGCTGCGCCAGCAGGTCACCGGCCATCTGATGCGCATCGAGGTCCGGTTCGACCAGCCGGAGGAGCAGGCTCAGCCTCAGGACGAGGCCGGCTTCGGCGGCCCCGGCGGCGTGCAGTTCGCGGCGCTCGAGGCCCCGACATCGGCGGGCGATCGCGACCCGAACGATCCCGCGACCTGGGGCCGCGTCAGCCGCAACGAGCCCTGCCCCTGCGGCTCGGGCAAGAAGTACAAGCACTGCCACGGCCAGTTCGTCTGAGGCGGGACCGCTTATCGCGGGCGAGAGGAACTGAACAGGCGCTGCCCGACCACCGGCTTCGCTGAAGCCGGCCGGGGCTGAGGCGGCCGGCGGCGACGACAGGGGCAGGGAAAGAGGTGCAGATCGTAGCCGGCGATATCGCGCCGATCCTCAAGCAGATGTTCGAGCAAGCGCCGACTTTCATGGCGCTTCTGCGCGGCCCCGAGCTGCGCTTCGAACTGGCCAATCCCAGCTATCTCAAGCTAGTGGGCGGCCGCGACGTCATCGGCCGCCCCATCCGCGAGACGATGCCCGATGCCGTGGAACAGGGCTTCGTCGCCATCCTCGAGCAGGTTTATCGCTCCGGCAGGCCTTACACCGCCCATGGCGCGCGCATTCTCCTGCAGGCCGAAGCCGATGGGCCGGTCGACGAGCGCTTTCTGGATTTCGTCTACCAGCCCCTGCGCGGCGCCGACGGCACGGTGACCGGCATCTTCGTCGAAGGGGCCGATGTCACCGAGCGGACGCTGGCGGAGCGGGCCCGTGCCGAGAGCGAGGCGCTCTACAAGGGCCTGTTCGACGCGATCGACGAAGGCTTCTGCATCATCGAGTTCCTCGATGGCCCGCACGGCCCGGCGAGCGACTATGTTCACATCTCCGCCAACGCCGCCTATGAGCGCCATGCCGGCATTGCGAACGTCGTCGGCCAGCGTCTGCGCGAGATGGTGCCCGACGAGGCCGATGCCTGGGTCGCGCGCTATGGCGAGGTGATGCGCACCGGCAAGCCCATCCGCTTCGTGCAGGAACTGGTGGCGACGGGCCGCCTGCTGGAACTGGCGGCCGTGCGCATCGAACCGCCGGAGCGGCGCCTCGTAGCCGTGCTGTTCCAGGACATCACCGCCCGGCATCGCGCCGAGCAGGCCCTGGCCGAGCTCAACGCCACTCTGGAGCAGGAGGTCGAAAGGCGCACCGCCGCCCTGATGGCGGCCGAGGAGGCCCTGCGCCAGGCCCAGAAGATGGAGGCGGTCGGCCAGCTCACCGGCGGCATCGCCCATGACTTCAACAATATCCTCACCGGCATCGGCGGCAGCCTGGAGATGATCGCGAGCCGGATCGCTCAGGGCCGCTTCGACGATCTCGACCGCTTTCTGAGCGGGGCGAGCGCGGCGACGCGGCGCGCGGCGAGCTTGACCCAGCGCCTGCTCGCCTTCTCGCGGCGCCAGACGCTCGACCCCAAGGCACTGGATATCAACGTGCTCGTCGATGAGATGCTCGATCTGGTCAGCCGCAGCGTCGGGCCGGCGATCGCGATAGAGACCGCCTGCGCGTCGGGGCTCTGGACCACCCATGTCGATGCCGGGCAGCTGGAAAACGCCCTGCTGAACCTGTGCATCAACGCGCGCGACGCGATGCCGGATGGCGGCCGCCTCACCATCGCGACCGCCAACAGCAGCCTCGACGCGGCCGCCGCAGGGGAACGGGGCTTGCCGCCGGGCGATTACGTGACGCTGAGCGTCACCGATACCGGCACCGGCATGCCGCCGGAGATCGTGTCACGCGCCTTCGACCCGTTCTTCACCACCAAGCCGATCGGCCAGGGCACCGGTCTGGGCCTCTCGATGGTCTATGGTTTTGCCGGGCAGTCGGGCGGCGCGGCCCGCATCCGTTCGCAGCCCGGCACCGGCACCACCATCTGCATCTTTCTGCCGCGCCATGCCGGCGAGGCCCCGCGCGCCGAAGCGGCGTCGCCCTCTCTGCCTCCCGCAGCGGGCGCCCCCGGTGGCGAGACCATCCTCGTCGTCGATGACGAGCCGCTGGTGCGCATGCTGGTCGTCGATGAATTGCTGGAACTCGGCTACACCGTTCTGGAAGCCGGCGACGGCGCCTCGGCCCTGAAGATCCTGAACTCCCCGCAGCCGCTCAGCCTGCTGATCACCGACGTCGGTTTGCCGGGCGGCATGAACGGCCGGCAGGTCGCAGATGCCGCACGCATCGCCCGGCCCAATCTCCAGGTGCTCTTCATCACCGGCTTTGCCGAGAACGCCGTGCTCAACCACGGCCATCTCGACGGCGGCATGCATGTCATGACCAAGCCTTTCCAGATCGATGTCTTCACGCGCCGCGTGAAGGATCTCGTCGCCGCGGCGGAAACCGGTCGCTCCGAAGCGGAAGAGTGACTCGTCGATCGGGGCTCCGTTTGGCGCTTGCACAGCGATCGCCGGCTGGTCATGGTGCGCGCGCCGCTGGCGTAAGCGGCAGCGGGAGCATCGTCATGGACCTGTCGCCCTTCAGCATCGCCGTCGTCGTCTTCGTAGCGCTCGTGGTGATGGCGATCGCCGCAGGCGTGCGCACCGTGCCGCAGGGCTTCAACTTCACCGTCGAGCGTTTCGGCCGCTATTCGCGTACGCTTGGCGCCGGCCTCGGGCTGATCGTGCCCTTCATCGACCGCATCGGCCACCGCGTGAACGTGATGGAGCAGGTGCTCGATATTCCCTCCCAGGAGGCGATCACCAAGGACAATGCCGGCGTGCGGATCGACGCCGCCGCCTTCTTCCAGGTGCTGGACGCGGCCAAGGCCTGCTACGAGGTCGCCTCGCTGAGCGATGCGCTGATGGTCCTGACGATGACCAATATCCGCACCGTGGTGGGCTCGATGGATCTCGACCAGCTCCTCTCCCATCGCGACGAGATCAACGAGCGCCTGCTCCGGGTGATGGACGCCGCCGCATCGCCCTGGGGTGTGAAGGTCACCCGCATCGAGATCCGCGACATCCTGCCGCCCGCCGACATCGCCGGCGCGATGAACCGCCAGATGAAGGCCGAGCGCGAGAAGCGCGCCGCGGTGCTGGAGGCCGAGGGACTGCGCCAGGCCGAAATCCTCAAGGCCGAGGGGCAGAAACAGTCGCAGATCCTCGCCGCCGAAGGCCGCAAGGAAGCGGCGCTGCGCGATGCCGAGGCCCGCGAGCGTCTGGCCCAGGCCGAGGCGAACGCCACCGCCATGGTCTCGGAGGCCATCGGCCGCGGCGACATCCAGGCCGCGAACTTCCTGATCGCCGAGCGTTATACCGACGCGCTCAAGGCGATCGCGACCGGACCCAACAGCAAGGTGGTGATCGTGCCGATCGAGGCCGCGGCGCTCGCCGGAACGGTCGGCGGCATCGCGCAGCTGACCAAGGCCGTGTTCGGCGAAGAGGCGCAGGCGGCCCGGCGAGACGCCGGTTCGGTGCCGTCCGCCGGTCGCGCTCCCCGCTGAGGCGCCGGCCATGCCTCTGTGGCTCTCTCTCGACAACGCCTGGGTCTGGGCGATTCTCGGGCTGGCGCTGATCGGCGGCGAGCTTCTCGCGCCCGGCGTCTTCCTGATCTGGCTCGGCCTTGCGGCGCTGCTCACGGGATCCCTGCTCGGGCTGTTCGGCTTCGGCTGGGAAGCGGCGTGCCTCGCCTTCGCCGTGCTCGCCCTGGCCTGCGTCCTCGCCGGCCGCATGCTGACCCGGCGCCGCGCGGAGGAGCCGGACGCCGCCACCGGCCTCAACGACCGCGGCCGCCAGCTCGTTGGCAGAACCTTTCGCCTCGAGGCCACGATGACCGGTGGAGAAGGGCGGATCCGTGTCGGCGATTCGTCCTGGCGGGTGATCGGGCCCGAGTTGCTGGCCGGCAGCGAGATCCGCGTGGTCCGGGTCGATGGCGCCACGCTGGTCGTCGAAAAGGCGTGAGCCAGCCCCGTCATGCCGTATTTGCAGGCTTCGCCGCCGTCCCCTCGGCCGAATTGCATTTGAAGCATTGGCGTCTGGCGTCGGGGCGACTATAGCAGCCGCTCCTTCACGAGCGTGACCGCCATGACTTCAGCTGCCGAACGCCTGTCCCTGCCCAAGGACCGCATCAAGGTCCTGCTGCTGGAAGGCATCAATGATTCCGCCGCCGACCTGCTGACCCAGGCCGGCTATTCGCAGATGGAACGGCTCCCCAAGGCGCTCGACCGGGCGGCCCTGATCGAGAAGATCCAGGGCGTGCATGTGCTCGGCATCCGCTCGCGCACGCAGCTGACGCCGGAGATCTTCGACGCCGCCGACCGCCTCTTCGCGGTTGGCTGCTTTTCCGTCGGCACCAATCAGGTCGATCTGGAAGCGGCGCGGCAGCGGGGTGTCCCGGTCTTCAACGCGCCCTTCTCCAACACCCGCAGCGTCGCCGAACTGACCATCGGCGAGATCGTGATGCTGCTGCGCCGCATCCCCGACCGCTCGCGCTCGGCCCATGAGGGCGGCTGGGACAAGTCCGCCAACGGCTCTTTCGAGGTGCGGGGCAAGACGCTCGGGATCATCGGCTACGGCAATATCGGCAGCCAGCTCTCCACCTTGGCCGAGGCCATGGGCATGCGCGTGATCTTCTACGATCACACGGACCGGCTGCGCCACGGCAACACCGAGCCGGTCGACAGCCTCGACACGCTGCTGGCGACCGCCGACATCGTTTCCCTGCACGTCCCCGAGACGCCCCAGACGGCCGGCATGATCGGGGCCGAGCAGATCGCCCGGATGAAGCCGGGCGCCTATCTCATCAACAATGCGCGCGGGACGGTGCTCGACCTCGATGCGCTGGCGGTGGCGCTGACGGAAGGCCGGCTGGCCGGAGCGGCTGTGGATGTGTTCCCGGTCGAGCCTGCCTCGAATGCCGAGCGCTTCGTCAGCCCGTTGCAGGGATTGGCGAATGTGATCCTGACGCCGCATGTCGGCGGCTCGACCGAAGAGGCGCAGGAGCGCATCGGCGCCGAGGTGGCACGCAAGCTCATCGATTATTCGGATGTCGGCTCGACGGTCGGCGCGGTCAACTTCCCGCAGGTGCAGATCCCGGCGCGCGCGAGCGGGACGCGCTTCATCCATGTCCAGCGCAATGTGCCGGGCATGCTGCGCCGGCTGAACGACGTCTTCGCCAACCGCCAGGTCAACATCGCGGCGCAGAACTACCACACCGATGGCGAGGTCGGGTACGCGGTGATCGAGGCGGACGGGCTGTCCAGCGCCGACGCCCGCGACGTGCTGCGCGAGATCAGGGCGCTCGACGGAACCATTCGCGCCCGCCTGCTCTACCAGCGCGATTGAGAATGACGACGGGCCGCCTGCGCGGCCCGCCGCTCACGACTGGCGCTCGTCCTGCGAGCCCGGCTTGCTCGGCGTCTGCACGGAAACCGGGTCGCTGGCGGGGAAAGTATCCTTCAGCGCCTTGTCCAGCATGCCGTCCTTGCCGAGGCGGCGCTCGGTTTCGCGCTGCTCCTGCTGTTCCTGCTTGAGGCTTTCGGTCGCTGGATTGGTGGCGTCGGCCATCTGGTGATCCTCTTGCGGACAGGGCCGCGCCGGAGCGCGGCATCTGGCTGGTCAACGCGGCAGGACCGGGGCCGTTCCGCCATGCCCTCCGCACAGGCGCGCCATGACTGGATGGGTCCGGCACTGGACCCTCGGGCCAAAGCTTCCCATCTGGTGAAGCTCGCAAGCCCCGCGCCGCTCGGCGCCAAGCCCGGACAGCCGCCATGGTCGCCCTTTCCGTTCTGGATCTCGTCCCCGTCGTCGAGGGCGAGGAGCCGCGCGATGCCCTGCTGAATGCGGCCGATCTCGCCCGCCACGCAGAGGCGCTCGGTTTCACGCGCTACTGGGTGGCCGAGCACCACAACATGGTCGGCATCGCCAGCGCCGCCACTGCGGTGGTGATCGGGCATCTCGCCGCCGCGACCCGGACGATCCGGGTCGGCTCCGGCGGCATCATGCTGCCGAACCATTCGCCGCTGGTCATCGCCGAGCAGTTCGGCACGCTGGATGCGCTGTTTCCGGGCCGGATCGATCTCGGCCTCGGCCGCGCTCCCGGAACCGACCAGATGACGCTGAGGGCGCTGCGCCGCAGCCCGATGGCATCGGACCAGTTTCCGCAGGACGTGCTCGAACTCCAGGCCTTGCTCGCTCCCGCCGGGCCGAACCAGGCGATCCGCGCCGTGCCGGGCGCCGGATCGAACGTGCCGCTGTGGATCCTGGGCTCGAGCCTCTTCGGCGCGCAGCTCGCCGCCGAACTCGGCCTGCCCTATTCCTTCGCCTCTCATTTCGCGCCCGATGCGCTGATGCAGGCGCTGGAGATCTATCGCGCCCGGTTCAAACCCTCCGAGCAGCTTGAGGCCCCACATGCCATGCCGGGCATCAACGTCATCGCGGCCGAGACCGACGAGGAGGCGGCCTATCTCGCGACGTCGCTGCAGCAGCGTTTCGTGGGTATGGTCCGCGGGGCGCGCGGCAAGCTGCAGCCGCCGATCGACGACATCGAGAGCTACTGGACACCTTCCGAGAAGGCACATGTCTCGCAGATGCTGCGCTATGCCATTATCGGCTCGCGCCAGACGGTCGAACGCGAGCTCGCCGCCTTCATTCGCGAAACCCGGGCCGACGAGGTCATGGTCACGGCTCCGATCTTCGACCACGACAAGCGCAAGCGCTCCTTCACCATCCTCTCTGAAGCGGCCGCCGCGATCGGCCCGAGAAAAGCCGTCGCCTGACCGCAGCGAGCCCCTGCCCGGCGCCGGGGCCGGGCACTTGCCCTTACGGAGCCTTTATTGCTTCTGAGGAGCAGCAAGAGGATTTTGCAAATGCGCCGGATCGGTTTATGTCCGGCTCATGAGCGAGACCGATCGGCGCGTGGCCGCTTTCGAAGGCCAGTTGAAGGCAGCGGGGCTGCGGATGACGCAGCAGCGCCGGCTGATCCTGCGCGTGATCGCCGAGGCTGACGACCATCCCGACGCCAAGGGCATCTTCAGCCGCGCCTTCGCTCAGGATCCGACCCTGTCGCTCTCCACCGTCTACCGCACGATGAAGGTCCTGGAATCGCGCGGTGCGATCGAGCGCCACGCCTTCGAGGACGGCATTTCGCGCTACGAGCACACCAATCAGGGCCATCACGACCATCTGATCGACATCGACACCGGCGATGTGATCGAGTTCTCCTCCGACGCGATCGAGGAGCTGCAACGTCGGATCGCCGCCGAATTGGGCTACGAGCTGGTGCGCCACAAGCTCGAGCTCTACGGCCGCAGGAAGCCGACCGGTCGCAAGCCCCGGCGCTGATCTGCGATCCTCATTGCGAGCGCAGCGAACCCATTCAGGAACGGTTGTGCCCTCCGCTCAACCGTCCAGCAGCGCCTTCATATCCGGCCCGACAGGCACGATGCCGGTCGGGTTGATGGTGCGGTGGCTCTCGTAATAATGCCGCTTGATATGGTCGAAATTAACCGTCCCGGCCACGCCATCGCGATGATAGATCCGCCGCAGATAAGCCGAGAGCCGCGGATAATCGGCGATGCGGCGGATATTGCACTTGAAGTGCCCGACATAGACCGGATCGAAGCGGATCAGCGTCGTAAACAGCCGGATATCGGCCTCCGTCAGCGCCTCGCCGGCCAGATAGTCGCTTGAGGCCAGCTGCTCTTCCAGCCAGTCGAGCGTCTCGAACAGCGGCGTCACCGCCTCCTCGTAAGCCTCTTGTGTCGTGGCGAAACCGGCCTTGTAGACGCCGTTGTTGACGGTGCCGTAGATGCGCTCGTTCAGCGCGTCGATCTCGGGGCGCAAAGCGGCGGGGTAGTAATCGCCCGGCACCGCGCCCACCGCGTCGAAGGCGGTGTTGAACATGCGGATGATGTCAGCGGATTCATTGCTGACGATGGTGCCTTTATGCGTGTCCCACAGCACCGGTACTGTGACGCGGCCCGAATAACGGGGCTCGGCCCGGGTGTAGATCTCGTGGAGATAGCGCGCGCCGCCGATGGGATCGGGAACCACCCCCTCGCCCTCGGCGAAGGTCCAGCCGTTCTCCGCCATCAGCCAATGGACCACCGACAGCCCGATCATCTCCTCCAGACCCTTGAGCTTGCGCAGGATCAGCGTGCGATGCGCCCAGGGGCAGGCCAACGAGACATAGAGATGGTAACGGCCCGGTTCGGCCTTGAACCCGCCCTCTCCGCTCGGGCCCGGCGCGCCATCGGCCGTGACCCAGTTGCGGTACACGCTTTCGGAGCGCTGGAAGCGCCCTCCGCTCTTTTTCGTGTCGTACCACTGGTCCTGCCAGCGGCCTTCGACGAGCAGGCCCATGAACGTTCCTTCCGTTGCTAACCTTGCGCTTCGGAACGCCAGGGATAGCTCCAGGTTTCGGTCAGCGTCTTATTGCCGCTCTTCAGGAAAGCCCGCATCTCGGCCAGTTGGCCGGGCTCGACCACGATATCCATGAAGGCGCGGAACCCTTGCGTCTTCGGATTCGGCACGATGAAGGCGCGGTCGATCCGGCCATAGGCGATGGAAGGCACGATCTCGACCTTTTCCGGCTGCTTCAGGTAATAATCGAGCTCGCCACCGGCGAAATCGACGATGAAGCGTCGGGCCCCGTCGGTTACCGGCTCGCCCGAGCCCAGCGCCTTCGGCCGGGCCTGGTAGGTGTTGATGACCCGCGCGCCCGGATGCAGATCGCCGGAATCCAGCATCGCCGTCAGCTTGTAGGCGAAGGCGAACTCCTTGCCCGGTTCCAGCGGCGTCTTGGGCTGCCAGAGCGCGACGATGTTGTCGTTGGTCTCGTCGGTGGTCGGCATCTCGATCAGCTCGACCACGCCCTCGCCCCAGTCGCCCTGCGGCTCGATCCAGTAGGACGGCCGCAGCTCATAGGCAAGGTCGAGATCCTGATAATGCTCGAAGGTCCGGTCGCGCTGCATCAGGCCGAAGCCGCGCACATTGCGCTCGACGAAGGAGGAGACCGCCTGCTGCTTCGGATTGCGCAGCGGCCGCCAGATCCATTCGCCGGTGGCCGCATGGATCATCAGCCCGTCCGAATCATGCAGCTCGGTGCGGTAGTCGTCGAAGAAGCGCCGGTCGTTCTCGCCCGTGAAGAACATCGAGGTCAGCGGCGCCAGCCCCAGCCTCTCGATCGGCTTGCGCGGGAACAGGGTGGCATAGACGTCCATCACCGTGTCGACGTCCGGATAGATGGTGAAACGGTAGGCGCCCGAGAGCGAGGGCGAATCGAGCAGGGCGTAGACCACGATGCGCTCGCTGCCCGCCGCCGGCGCATCGACCCAGAATTCCCGGAACAGCGGAAACTCCTCGTTCGCCGTGCCTGCCCCGACGGAAAGCCCCCGCGCCGAGAGTCCATAGCGCTGGTCCCGCCCCAGCACCCGGAAATAGCTCGCACCGATAAAGGAAATCAGCTCGTCGAACACGCGCGGATCGTTGAGCGGATAATGCAGCCGGAAGCCGGCAAAGCCGAGATTGACTGGCAGCGGCTTGTCGAACTTCACCTTCCCGTAATCGAACAGATTCGCCGAATAGGGCACCGGCATGGGCACACCGTCGCGCACCACATTGACGGTGACCGGCCGCGTGAACAGGAAACCCGGGTGGAACATCTGCATGCGGAAGGGCGAGCCGTTCTGCGCCAGCAGCGCCCGGTCCGGACGGAAGCGGATGTCGCGCCAGGAATCATAGTCGAGCTTCGCCAGCGCCTCCGGCAGCAGGGCCGGCGCCTCGAAAGGCACGGCCGAAATCTCACGCGCCCGGCGCTGGACGTCTTCGAAGCCGAAACGCGGCTGCGGCGGCGAAGGCGGCGGCGGCGCCTGCGTCTGTGGCTGCTGGGCGAGCAGCGCGGCGGGCGCGGCGGTCAGGCACAGGGCCGCGGAGAGCCCGGCCAAGATATGGCGGCGGTCCAGCTTCGTCATCGTCGATCCGTCGTCTCGTCGCCCGTCGCGGGTGAAAGGCGCAATTGCGCAGCGACTTAAGGCCATGGAATGGGGCCGGTCTAGGGCATCGCCTTTGCAAATCCGTGAAGACGAGAGCAGTCGCGCAGGGCGCTCGTCGCCGAGAGGCCTCCGGAAGCCGGCAAAAGGTTAACAGAGCTTAAGCGGCCGCCTCGCAGAACCCCTAGCCGGACCAGCAAAAAAATTCGCTCGCGGCCTCACAAAATGCTTGTCGGGGCGAACGAGCATCCGTATATCGCCTTCACCCAATTCGCACGTGCCTGTGGCCGCGTGCCGGTCGGTGGGCATCCGGACAAGTGGCCGGACAGCCGCCAGGGGTCGGAAGACGGATGGAGGGGATGGACATCCCTCAAATCACGCTTCCCGGTTCTCGCGAGAGGGCCGTTCCCCGACACAGACCGGCAGCCGGAGGCTAAACCGGCGAACCCCGAATCTCCACGGGGGACGCAGCTTAAAGCAACGACGGAGCGGGCTTTTTTGGTCTCGTTGGTCCTCCAAAGGCCAACACCGAAGAGGCTTGTCCTTCATTGCCGGCCGTGCGGGGTTTCCCCAATCGAACGGTGTTTCGGGTCCGGACGTCTCGTCCGCTGTCGCCGGCGTCTCCACAGCGCCACGCGACGGCAGCGATTCAGTCGGCGATACGTCGTATCGGCGCCGCTTGCGCCGCAGGGGAGTCGCGTCTCATGACCGACCGCATCCGTGATTTTCTGCGCACCCGCCGCGAGGACGGGCCGTGCGTGGTCATCGACACCGAGGTGGTTCGCGAGAACTACAAGGCCTTCGCCCGGGCTCTTCCCGACACCCGCGTCTTCTACGCGGTGAAGGCGAATCCGGCCGCCGAAGTGCTGGCTTTGCTGGCTAAGCTCGGCTCCTGCTTCGATTGCGCCTCCGTCGTCGAGATCGAGCTCGCCCTCGCCGCCGGCGCGACCGCCGATCGCATCTCCTTCGGCAACACGATCAAGAAGGAGCGCGACGTCGTGCGCGCCATGGAGCTCGGCGTGCGCCTCTTCGCCGTCGATTGCACCGCCGAGGTCGAGAAAATCGCCCGTGCCGCCGCGCAGACCGGCGTGCAGGACGCGCGCATCTTCTGCCGCATCCTCTGCGACGGCGCCGGCGCCGACTGGCCGCTGTCGCGCAAATTCGGCTGCGTGCCGGAGATGGCGGCGGACGTGCTGGAGCACGGCCATCGCCTGGGCCTGCTCGCCTATGGCATCTCGTTCCATGTCGGCTCGCAGCAGGCCAACGTCAACGCCTGGGACTCGGCGCTGGCCTCGGCCTCGGCGATCTTCAAGGACTGCGCCACCCGCGGCATCGGCCTGTCGATGGTCAATCTCGGCGGCGGCTTCCCGGCGCGCTACCTGAAGCCGATTCCGGGCGTGCCCTCCTATGGCGACGCGATCTTCCGGGCGCTGTCGAAGCATTTCGGCAACCAGCTGCCCGAGACGATCATCGAGCCGGGGCGCGGCATGGTCGGCGAGGCGGGTCTGATCGAGGCCGAGGTCGTGCTGATCTCGAAGAAGGCCGAGACGGACGAGGTCCGCTGGGTCTATCTCGACATCGGCAAGTTCAATGGTCTCGCCGAGACCATGGACGAGGCGATCCGCTACCCGATCCGCACCGCCCATGACGGCGATGCCACAGTGCCCTGCGTGCTAGCCGGCCCGACCTGCGATTCGGTCGACGTCATGTACGAGAAGACCCCGTATATGCTGCCCTTCTCGCTGGAGATCGGCGACAAGGTGCTGATCGAGGGCACGGGCGCCTATACGACGACCTATTCGGCCGTCGCCTTCAACGGCTTTCCGCCGCTGAAGCAGTACGTCATCTGACGTCGTACAAGGCACGCTCGAAGCGTGCCCGCGAGATCGGGTCCGGCGAAGCGCCCTGTGAAAGCAGGCCGCCCGAAGGATACGGGCGGAGCGTCGCGTTGCCTCGCGAATCGAGGCGGCGCATGTGGCTCCCGCCGGACCCCCTTCCACCCATCCTGTTCGATGTGGCCGCGTGTTCCGCGCGCGCCGGGAAGGTCCGCAGAGCGGGCGCTCCGGCCGGAGGTGTCCGATGATCACGATCCGCGACGAGATTGCCGCCGATGTTCCCGCCCGCGAGGCGCTGCTCGACCGTTGCCTCGGCGAGCGCCGCACCGCCAAGTCGAGCGAGCGCCTGCGCGAAGGCCGCCGGCCGGCCGAAGGCCTGGCGCTGACGGCCGAGCGCGACGGCGAGATCGTCGGCACCGTGCGCCTCTGGCCCATCCAGGCCGGCAGCGTGCCGGCGCTGATGCTCGGCCCGCTTGCGGTCACACCCGAATTGCAGGGCGCGGGGCTCGGCAAGGCGCTGATGCGCGAGGCTTTGTGGCGTGCCGCTTGCCGCGGCCATGGCGCCGTCATTCTCGTAGGGGACGCGCCCTATTACGCCCGCTTCGGCTTCGAGGCGGCGCTGACCCGCGACCTCGCCATGCCCGGCCCGGTCGAGCGTGATCGCTTCCTGGCGATCGAGCTGCGCCAGGGCGCGCTTGCGGGTGCGCGCGGCGTGCTCACCGCCGCCGGCGAGCCGGCGGCGGATCAGGCTTTCGACAGCGCCCTGGTCGCGCGCGCGGCCTGAAAACCGCCATCCGTCATCGCGCCGTCATCGGCCGACGCTTTCCATGCGATCCGCACGGGGGGGCTTCGACCGTTGACGGCGCCTTGATGCGTCCATACGAGCAACGGCAGCTTTGCCCTTTCACCTCAAGGAGTTCGGAAGAATGACGAATTGGCCCGTCTACGGCGAGATCACCGGCCCGATCGTGATGATCGGCTTCGGCTCGATCGGCCGCGGCACGCTGCCTCTGATCGAGCGGCACCTCACATTCGACAAGAGCCGCTTCGTCGTCATCGCTCCGGACGATTCCAACCGTCATCTGCTGGACGAGCGCGGCATCCGCTTCATCCAGGAGGCGGTGACGATCGACAATTACAAGGACATGCTGACGCCCCTGCTGACCGCCGGCGGCGGCCAGGGCTTCTGCGTCAACCTCTCCTGCGACACTGGCTCGCGCGATATCATGGAGCTCTGCTCCTCGCTCGGCGCGCTCTATATCGACACGGTCAACGAGCCCTGGCTCGGCTTCTATTTCGACGAGACCAAGGGTCCCGGCGAGCGCTCGAATTATGCGCTGCGCGAGATGACGCTCGCCGCCAAGCAGGCGCGCGCGCCCGGCTCGACCACCGCCGTCTCCTGCTGCGGCGCCAATCCCGGCATGGCCTCCTGGCTCGCCAAGAAGGCGCTGCTGAACATCGCCTCCGACATGCGCCTCAACGTGCCGCAGCCGACCACCCGCGAAGAGTGGGCCGGGCTGATGAAGCAGGTTGGCGTCAAGGGCATCCACATCGCCGAGCGCGACACCCAGCGCTCCAAGAACCCCAAGCCGCCGGGCGTGTTCGTCAACACCTGGTCGGTCGAGGGCTTCATCTCGGAGGGCGTGCAGCCGGCCGAGCTCGGCTGGGGCACCCATGAGAAATGGATGCCGGACAATGCGCGCACCCACGAGACCGGCTCCCAGGCGGCGATCTATCTGATGCAGCCGGGCGCCGAGACCAAGGTCCGCAGCTGGTGCCCGACACCGGGCGCCCAATACGGCTTCCTCGTGACGCATAACGAATCGATTTCGATCGCGGATTACTTCACGGTGCGCGACGAGAGCGGCAAGGCGATCTACCGGCCGACCTGCCATTACGCCTATCACCCCTGCAACGACGCCGTGCTCTCGCTGCACGAGATGTTCGGCAATGCCGGCACGCCGCAGGAGGAGCACCATATCCTCGAGGAGAACGAGGTCATCGACGGCATCGACGAACTCGGCGTGCTGCTCTACGGCCACGAGAAAGGCGCCTACTGGTTTGGCTCGCAGCTCTCGACCGAGGAAGCGCGCAAGCTCGCCCCCTACCAGACGGCCACCGGCCTGCAGGTCACCTCGGCGGTTCTCGCCGGCATGGTCTGGGCGCTGGAGAACCCGAAGGCCGGCATCGTCGAGGTCGAGGAGATGGATCTCGACCGCTGCCTCGAAATCCAGATGCCCTATCTCGGCCCGGTGAACGGCTACTACACCGACTGGACGCCGCTCGACGGCCGCCCCGGCCTGTTCCCCGAGGATCTCGACGAGAGCGATCCCTGGCAGTTCCGGAACATCCTGGTTCGGTGAGGCGAACACGTCATTCTCGGAGGCCGCAACGCGGCGAACCGAGAATCTCGTGACGAAAAGGCACTGGTTTTCGAGAGGCTCGAGTCGAGTCCGAGCATGACGAGCGGGATCGAACGGGCGCTTACGGCGCCCGTTTGACGTTCACCCCCGCCAGCAGCGCCGCCCCCGTCAGGAAGAACACGATCAGCACCGCGAGCCCAGCCCGCTGGCTGGCGAAGATGCTCGTCGCCAGCGCGACCAGCGTCGGCCCCAGGAAGGACGTGACCTTCCCCGAGAGGGCGAAGAGCCCGAAGAACTCGCCGATGCGCCCCTCCGGCGCCAGCCGCGCCATCAGGCTGCGCGAAGCGGCCTGCATCGGTCCCGCGACGAGGCCGATCAGAAGGCCGAGGCCGAGATAGATCTTCTCCGGCAGCGAAGCGAAGAGCCCGTCGCCCGGCGCCGGCGGCGCCGCCGGCACGATGAAGAAGACATGGTCGGCTCCCAGCGAAAGAATGCCGAGGCAGGCGAAGAGCAGGCAGGCGATCGAGCCCAGAACAACCGGCTTGCCGCCGATCGCATCGTCGAGCCTGCCGCCCATCCAGGCGCCGAAAGTGCCGGTGACCGTCAGCAGGATGCCGAACACGCCGAGTTCGATCGTCTGCCAGCCGAAGACACCGGCCGCATAGATGCCGCCGAAAGCGAAAAGCGCGACCAGCGCATCCTGATAGATCATGTTGGCGAGCAGGAAGCGGCCCAGCGCCGGCAGCTTCGGCAGTTCGGCGAGCGTCGCCTTGAGCCGCCCGACCCCGCCCTGCGCCGCCTGGCGCAGCCCCAGCCCGGTGCGCGGCGAATCCGGCGTGAGCAGGAACATCGGCAGGACGAAGACGACGAACCACAGCGCCGTCAGCGGCCCCGAGAAGCGATCGCCCTCCCGGGCCGCGGCATCCAGCCCGAACAGCGGGGCGAGGCCGGCCAGCGTCTTGCCGCTCTGAGGATCGGCTGCCAGCAGGCCCAGCGTCAGCGCGAGGGACACCAGCCCGCCGAGATAGCCCACGGCCCAGCCGGTGCCCGAGAGCCAGCCCAACCGTTCGGGCGGGACCAGCCGCGTCATCATCGCATTGTTGAAGGTGGTCGCGAATTCGGCGCCGATCGTGGCGATAACGAAGCCGGCCAGCGCGATCGGCACCGCCAGCGCCGAACCCGGCACCGCGAACCACAGCATCCCCGAGCCCAGTACCAGCAGCGCGCCGAACGCGGCGATCCAGGGCTTGCGCGGCCCCGTGCGGTCGGCGACGCCGCCCAGCAACGGCGACAGCAGCGCGATGCACAGCCCCGCAAAGCCCGTCGCATAGCCCCATAGCGCCTGCCCCTCCGCCGCGTCGGCAGCGAGCGCGGACGCGAAGAACGGCGCGAAGACGAAGGTCGTGATCAGCGTGAAGAAGGGCTGTGCCGCCCAGTCGAAGAAGATCCAGGCGGTGACGGCCCGGCGTGGGGGCCAGCTCCGCACCGCCCCCTGGCTCGCCTGCGCCGTGGCGACAACCGGCTCGGACGGCACGAGGCTCACTGCAGCGTCGTGTCCGGATCCCCGCCGCTGCGGGCGAGCTCGATCTCGGTGATCGCGACGAGCACCTCGGCCCGCTCTCTGAGGCTGCCGGCCTCCAGCAGCGCCTGCTTCTCGCGCGGCCCGAAGGGGCACATCATCGAGAGCGCGTTGACCAGCGCCTCGTTGGGCGCGTCGTTGACGCCCTTCCAGTCGATCTTGAGGTCGTTGGCACGGGCGAAATCGCGCAGCGCCTTGAGCAGCGCGTCGCGGTCCACCTCCTCCTCACCCGAGCGGGCGACGAAATCGATGGCGAAGGGCAGGTAATCGACCTTGGCCTGGCGATAGGGAGTCGTCACCGGCAATTCCTCGGAGAGGCGGAAGCGGCTGATCCCGGTGAGGGTGATGATCAGCCGCCCATCCCCGGTCTCGGCGAATTGCGTGATGCGGCCGATGCACCCCACCTTGACCAGCGCCGGCGCGGAAGACTGCCGCCCCTCATCTGGCTCCGGCTGGATGACGCCGATGATGCGGTCGCCTCGCAGCGCATCGTCGATCATCGCGAGGTAGCGCGGCTCGAAGATGTTGAGCGGCATCTGCCCGCGAGGCAGCAGCAGCGCTCCTCCGAGCGGAAACAGCGGCACGACGCCGGGGCAATCCTCAGGCCCAGAATAGACAATGTTCATGTCATCCGCGCCCTTCTTCGGTTCCGGTCAGGAGAACAGCAGCGCCGAGAGCTTGCGGCGCCCGGCGACGCTCGCCTCGTCCATCGGCCCCCAGGCTTCGAAGAATTGCAGCAATTGCTTGCGCGCACCATCCTCGTTCCAGCCTCTGTCGGCCCGGATGATGGCGATCAGATGATCGACAGCCTCCTCGCGGCGGTCGCGCGCATTGAGCGCCAGCGCCAGATCGAAGCGGGCCTGGTGGTTCTTCGGCTCGGCGGCGACCTGCGCCTCCAGCTCGGCTGTGTCGCCGAGCGCGGCCGCCTGCTCCGCCAGTTCGACGGCGGCGCGCACCGCGGCGATCACAGGGTCCTGCGCCTTCGCCTCCGAAGCCATCGCCAGAATGCCCTTGGCGGCTTCGATGTCGCCGGTGTCGAGATGCAGCCGCGCCAGCCCCGCGATCGCCCCCAGATGCTCGGGCTCCATCTCGAGAGCCCCGGCGAAGAGTTCGCTGGCTCCCGCCGCATCTCCCTGGGCGAGAGCCTCCTGAGCGGCCTCGACCAGCTGCTGCGCCTCCCCCGGCCCCACCGGGCCGGCGAGCTTCTCGATGAAGGCCTTGACCTGGCTCTCGGGCTGCGCGCCCATGAAGCCATCGACGGGCTGGCCCTGGCTGAAGGCGATGACGGCGGGGATGGACTGGATGCCGAGCTGGCCCGCGATCTGCGGATGCTCGTCGATGTTCATCTTGACGAGCTTGACCTTGCCCTTGGCGTCCTTGACCGCCTTTTCGATGACGGGGGTCAGCTGCTTGCAGGGCCCGCACCAGGGCGCCCAGAAATCCACCAGCACCGGCTGCTGCATCGACTCGGCAATGACATCCTGCCGGAAGCCTTGAGTGGTGGTGTCCTTGATCAGGCCGGGCTGCGCGCCTGCTTCGCCATTCGCCAGCATGGGTCGTCCTTCGTCCTGCCGTCTTCGAAACTCTGCTGCGCCCTTGAGCTTCCAGCCCAGACCTGGATCATCGCGATCGCGTCCGTTCGGATGCGCGATGGCCTAGGGCGCGCCGGATAGATGGGGCGTCTCAGCCGTTCTGTCCATCGTCTGGCACCGGCAAATCGACGATCATCGGCTCATGGCCGGTCTCGCGCAGGAAGGCGAGGAGATCGTCGCGCTCCAGCTGCAGCGTGGCGGTGTTGACCAGCGGGTGGAAATTCACCGGCTCGCCGGTGGTCAGTTGCGCGTCCAGCACCATCGTCACCCGGCCCGCCCGGTCGTTGACGACGGCGAAGGCGGTCACCGAACCAGGCGTGACGCCCAGCGTCTCCAGCAGCAATTCGGCCGAGCCGAAGGAGAGGCGCCCGCTGGCGCCCAGCTTTTCATGCAGGCGCTTCAGGTCGATCCGGGCATCGGCACGCGCCGAGACGAGAAAGAGCCGGCCCTTCTTGTCCTTGAGGAACAGATTCTTCGTCTGCAGCCCGACCATCAGCTCGCGATGCGGCGCGGTCTCCGCCACCGTGAAGACGGGCGGATGATCCGTGCGGTGATAGGCGATGCCGCTGGCATCGAGCCTGGCGCAGAGTTCGTCGGGCGTGAGGGGAGAGGTCGTCATGAGACTATAGCTCGGCCGGTTCAGCCCGCATCCGGAGGGGCTTCGAGCGCCTGACTAGAGCATCCGACCGAAAAGTGGAATGCTGCCGTCCGAACAATCCGATGCTTTGGCAAGGCCTTAGCGCAACGCGACCGCGTCCGTTCGGACCCGCGAAGGTCGCGAGCATTGCGCCGGGGCCTGTTCCGGACAATCCGGCGCTGCCGCACGATGTCAGGGGTCGCGCCATCGCGCCAGCCTGAACCAGGGGGCTGCGGCTGCGGCCTCCCGGCACCGCTCAGCCGCCCGGCGAAAGCGGAGCCGAGACGGCATGGGCCGGGCGCCCAAAGCACCGCCCCCTCCACAGCCGACAAAAAATCTTCATCGAACCGCTTGCCATCCGGAACGCTTTGGGGCAGAAACCCGGCCACGCGCTGCGGCGCGGATGTCTCGGATGCGGGTGTAGCTCAGGGGTAGAGCACAACCTTGCCAAGGTTGGGGTCGAGGGTTCGAATCCCTTCGCCCGCTCCAGACAATCTCAAGACTTGAGAAGCATGCAAGCGTCGGGTTTCCCGGCGCTTTTTGCTTTTTGGAGCTGAGCATTTTGGAATCACTCTCGAAGGGCTCCGAAAGCCGTGGTTACCTGCGGGTTACACGTTCTGGCTCGAAGATCGGACCCCACTGCTGACAGACCGACTTGTTGCGGCTTCTGAAATTTAGTTTTCGCTGATATCCAAACGATCGAAGCGGAACGGCGCTCAAATGCGCTGTGCTGCGGCCATGTGAATGAGGCGGGACTGGATGGCTGATCAGGAGCAAAACGACAGGTTCGTGGCGGCGTTGACCGAGCTTGGCGGCTCCGCTGGTAATGGGCGCCTGCGCGAAGCCCTGCGATGGGATGAAGCCGTCTACAATGCTGTGAAGGATGAACTCGTCGCCGAAGGCGTCGTGACGCTCGGGCGGGGGCGCGGCGGCTCGGTGTCGCTTGGTGGCGTTGTCAAAGCGCAGGCCAAAGAAGCGGCGCCCGTCTCCCTGCGCGCAAAACCTGCCCGCGCCAACGGCAACGATCTCGGCTTCGAGGCTGAACTGTTCAAGGCCGCCGACAAGCTGCGCGGCAATATGGAGCCGTCGGATTACAAGCACGTCGCGCTCGGCCTAATCTTCCTAAAGCACATTTCCGACAGCTTCGAGGCGAAGCGCGCCGAGTTGCTCGCCGATTATCCCGAAGGCGCGGAGGATCGCGACGAGTACGCTGCCGACAACGTGTTTTGGGTCCCGCCCACCGCACGATGGTCGCACCTTCAGGCGAACGCAAAGCAGCCCGCGATCGGCAAGATGATCGACGAGGCGATGATCGCCATCGAGAAGGATAACGAGAACCTAAAAGGCGTGCTGCCGAAGGACTATGCCCGGCCCGCGCTCAACGCGGTGATGCTCGGCGAACTCATCGATCTGATCTCAGGCATCGCGCTCGGCAAGGAAAAGGGCGAAGCGCGCGACGTGCTCGGCCGCGTCTATGAATACTTCCTCGGCCAGTTCGCCGGTTCGGAAGGCAAGCGCGGCGGCGAGTTCTATACGCCGCGCTCGGTCGTGCGCGTGATGGTCGAGATGATCGAGCCCTACAAGGGCCGCGTCTATGATCCGTGCTGCGGATCGGGCGGCATGTTTGTGCAGTCTGAAAAATTCGCCCTGGAGCATGAGGGCAGGATCGGCGACATCGCCGTCTATGGGCAGGAGTCGAACTACACAACGTGGCGGCTCTGCAAGATGAACCTCGCCGTGCGCGGCATCGACGCCGAGATCAAGTGGAACAGCGAAGGCAGCTTCCACAAGGACGAGCTGCGCGATCTCAAGGCCGACTTCATCCTCGCCAATCCGCCCTTCAACATCTCGGACTGGGGCGGCGATCGGCTGCGCGAGGATGTGCGCTGGCGATATGGCATCCCGCCAGCGGGCAACGCCAACTTCGCCTGGGTGCAGCATATCGTGCACCATCTGTCGCCCTCAGGCGTGGCGGGCGTGGTGCTGGCCAATGGTTCGATGTCCTCGACGCAGAACAGCGAAGGGGACATTCGCCGGGCGCTGATCGAGGGCGTGAACGGCGCGCCGGGCGTGGTTGATTGCATGGTGGCGCTGCCGGGCCAGCTTTTCTATTCGACCCAGATCCCGGTCTGCCTCTGGTTCCTTGCCCGGGACAAATCGAACGGCATCGCCCGCAACGCCAAGCTGCGGGATCGGCGGGGCGAAATCCTGTTTATCGATGCGCGCAAGCTCGGCCATATGGTCGACCGCACGCGCAAGGAGTTTTCCGACGCCGACATCGAGAAGATCACGCGCGCCTATCATGCTTGGCGTGGCGAAGGCGAGGCGGGCACCTACGAGGATGTGCCAGGGTTCTGCAAGTCGGCAACCTTGGAGGAGATCAAGGCCCACGGCTACATGCTGAACCCCGGTCGGTACGTTGGTTCTGAAGATGTTGAGGCTGACGATAAGCCGTTCGAGGAGCGCTTCGGTGCGCTCAAACAGAAACTTGATAATCACTTTCAGGCCAGCGACGAGTCATCCAAGGCGCTTCGCGCAATTCTTGCGAGGCTTTAACATGGCAACTGCCGCACTCCCGTTTGACGAACTGTTATCGTTCGTTGTCGACAACCGAGGTCGGACTTGCCCAACTGCAAGCACCGGACTACCTCTGATAGCTACCAATTGCGTATCTAATGAGCATTTGTACCCGACCAAAGAGAACGTCCGTTATGTCGATCAAGATACTTATGACAACTGGTTTAGAGCGCATCCAAAGCCAGGCGACATACTATTTGTCCTGAAAGGTGCGCCCGGTCGCTGCGCTTTGGTCCCTGATCCCGTTGATTTTTGTATCGCACAAGACATGGTGGCGGTTCGCGCAGACCGCGAGAAGATTGATCCCAAATACCTCTTCGCAGCACTACGATCCCCACTGATTCAAGAGTCAATTGATCGAATGCACGTCGGAACCATGATCCCCCATTTCAAAAAGGGAGACTTCAACAAGCTTCTAATCCCCATCCCCGACCGCCACATCCAGGAGTTTATCGGCAGTGCCCACATGGCGCTTGTCGAGAAGATCGAGTTGAACCGGCGGATGAATGAGACGCTGGAGGCTACGGCGCGGGCGATTTTCAAGGATTGGTTCGTCGATTTCGGCCCGACCCGCGCTAAGTTGGACGGTCGCGCGCCCTACTTCACGGCAGACATCTGGTCTCTCTTCCCCGACCGCCTCGACGATGAAGGCAAGCCGGAGGGGTGGGCAAACGTCCAACTCGCCCAAGTGGCAGACATTGTTAAGGGGCGATCATACAAAAGCGAAGAACTTCAACCTTCGCGGACCGCACTCGTAACGCTGAAATCATTTGCTCGTGGGGGCGGTTATCGATCCGAAGGCCTGAAGTCATACAAGGGCTCATACAAGCCAAATCAAGTGGTAAGCGAAGGAGACCTGATTGTTGCGCTAACCGACGTCACTCAAGCCGCAGAGCTCATTGGCCGTCCTGCCCGGGTCTTAGCCGACCCTCGTTTCGATACCTTGGTCGCATCACTCGACGTGGCAATTATTCGACCCAAAGAGGAATCTCTTGTCACTCGGGAGTTTTTGTTTGGAACCATGGCGACTGAAGAGTTCACGGTTCATACTTATGCCCACACGTCCGGAACAACGGTGCTTCATCTGAGCAAAGACGCGATCCCTAGTTTCAGGTTCAATGTTCCAAATAGCAGGTTGGTATCGGCTTTCGAGGAAAGTGCAGGACCATTGTTCGCGCGCATCGCGGCAAATGAAAGGGAGTCGCGCACCCTCGCCACCACGCGCGACTTCCTGCTTCCGAAGCTCATGTCCGGCGAGGTTCGCGTCAAGGACGCCGAAATGCTTGTCGGGGAGACCACATGAGCGCCGACTGGTATCCCGGCATACGCACCTTTTGCGCGCACTGGGGCCATGCGCCCATGCTTCAGCACACGTTCGAAGCGCTCGAACGGGAGTTCAACGAGAACAGCGATGCATGCATCGACGCGGCAAAGGCCGTCGTCGAATGTGCGTGCCGCGTCATCATCGACAATCTCGATAATCCCACCAGCCCGGTCAAACCGGCGGAAGAGAACCCCGCCTTTGGCGCTTGGGTCAGTGCAGCCGTGCGGGTTCTTGAACTGAGCGAAATCCGCGACGAAGCTTTCAAGAAGCTGATCTCGCAGCACCACAAGCTGACCACCACGCTCGGAGATCTGCGAAACAAGGCCGGGACAATGAGCCACGGCAAGGACGGCTTCATCGCCAAGCTATCGGTTCATCATCGACGCGCCGCGCTTCTCGCGGCCGACGCCATCGTGACGTTTCTGCACGAGGCCTATCTGGAACGCGAGCTCGATGCGGTTCTGAGCAAGGAGCCCTACGAACGGTTCAAGGCGACCAACGACCTTATCGACGCGTATGCGGGGCTTCGAGGCGAGATGGACGAAGAAGGCCTGCCGCGCCTCTTCATCTTGCTTCCCGGGAAGCCGCCCCGCGAAGAAATTGAGCTTGCCGCGCCGGTCTCGCAATTGCTCTTCGAATTGGATCGCGAAGCCTACAAGGTGGTACTGAACGCCTGCTTCGAAGCCAAGGCCACTGCGCCTCAAGATGAGGAGGTCGCCTGATGGCTTATCTTTCCGAAGCCGCCATTGAACGAGTCGTGCTCGATCGGCTTTCCGGCCTGGGCTACGCGATTGCCACCGACGCCGAGATCGGGCCGGATGGGAAAGCGCCCGAGCGCGAAGCGTATGCCGATGTCGTTCTCCTTAAGCGCCTGACAGCGGCCGTCGAAAGGCTGAACCCCACGATCCCGGCTGAGGCGCGCGGTGATGCCCTTCGCAAGGTTTTGGCCACCGAAAAGCCGTCGCTCGTGGAAGAGAACCGCCGCCTGCACAAGCTGATGGTCGAAGGCGTCGATGTCGAGTTCTATGGCGAGGACGGCACAATCCGTGGCGACAAGGTCCGCCTGATTGCTTTCGACGATCTCACCGCAAACGACTGGCTGGCGACAGGCCAGTTCACGGTGATTGAGGGCAGCATCAACCGCCGACCGGATATCGTCGTTTTCATCAATGGCCTGCCGGTTGGCGTGATTGAACTTAAAGCGCCCGGCGGCGAGAACGCCACGCTTTCGGGCGCGCACAATCAGCTTCAGACCTACAAGGCTCAAATCCCGTCGCTTTTCCGGACGAACGCGGTCCTTGTCACCTCGGACGGCATCACAGCGCGCGTAGGCTCGCTGACCGCCGATCAAGAGCGCTTCATGCCCTGGCGCACCACGGACGGCAAAGCCATTGCAGCGAAAGGCCAGCCGGAACTCAATATTCTGATCGAAGGCATTTTTGATCGCCGCCGCCTACTCGATCTGCTGCACGATTTTACAGTGTTCGGCGAGACGGGTTCGGGCCTCGCGAAGATCATCGCGGGCTATCATCAGTTCCATGCCGTGCGGCACGCCGTGGACAAGACCGTTGAGGCATCGGCGCCCCAGGGCGACCGAAAGGTCGGGGTGATCTGGCACACTCAGGGTTCGGGCAAGAGCCTCTTGATGGCGTTCTATGCCGGGCAGCTTGTCCGGCGACCCGAGCTTGAGAACCCGACAATTGTTGTCATCACCGACCGCAACGATCTGGACGACCAACTCTTCGGCACGTTTTCGATGTGCCGCGATCTGATCCGGCAGACGCCGATCCAGGCCGATAGCCGGGACGATCTGCAATCGGCGCTCAGTCGTGCCTCCGGCGGCGTCATTTTCACGACGATCCAGAAGTTCTCGCCGGCAACCGGCGAAGCGACCTATCCCATGTTGTCGGATCGCCGGAACATTGTCGTGATCGCTGACGAAGCCCATCGAAGCCAATATGGCTTCCGGGCACGGATCGAACAGAAAACCGGCCAGATTGCCTACGGCTTCGCGAAGTACCTGCGCGACGCCCTTCCGAACGCCTCCTTCATCGGGTTCACAGGAACGCCGATCGAAAAGGACGACGTCAACACGCCTGCCGTGTTTGGCGAATACATCGACGTTTACGACATCAGCCGGGCGGTGGAAGACGGCGCCACGGTCCCGATCTACTACGAGAGCCGCCTCGCGCGCATCGAGCTTCCCGACGAGGAGAAGCCTAAGATCGATGCCGAGATCGAGGAGTTGACCGAAGACGAGGCGGTCACTGAACAGGAGAAGATCAAGCGCAAGTGGGCGACCGTCGAGGCGCTGGTCGGCTCCGAGAAGCGGCTGGCGATGGTTGCCGCCGATCTGGTGCGACACTTCGAAGATCGCGTTGCCGCGATGGACGGCAAAGCGATGGTGGTCTGCATGAGCCGCCGCATCTGCGTGGCGCTCTACAACCAGATCATCGCACTTCGGCCTGACTGGCATAGCGATGACGACGCCGCAGGCACGATCAAGGTTGTGATGACCGGTTCGGCTGCCGATCCCCAGGGCTGGCAACCCCACATTGGCAGCAAAGCTCGGCGTGATCTGTTAGCAAAGCGCGCGAAGGACCCTACAGATGCGCTGAAGCTCGTGCTCGTGCGGGATATGTGGCTGACCGGCTTCGACGCGCCATCGATGCACACGATGTATATCGACAAGCCGATGCGAGGCCACGGGTTGATGCAAGCCATTGCCCGCGTCAACCGGGTCTTCCGTGACAAGCCGGCTGGACTCGTGGTCGATTATATTGGAATCGCTCAGAACCTCAGAAACGCGCTTGGCCAATATTCTGGGCCCGATCAGCGCCAGGCCGGAATCGATGAGTCCGAAGCGGTTGCGGTGCTCCTTGAGAAGTACGAGGTCGTAAAGGCCATGTATCACGGCTTCGACTATGAACGAGGCTTGGCTGGCACCCCGCATGAAAGGCTGATTGTCCTTGCTGAGGCGATCGAGTGGATCCTGACGCGCCAGCATGAAGCGGCGGCAAAGGAAACCAGCGAAGAGGGCAAGCGCCGCGAAAACCGCCGCTATCAGGACGCCGTGCTCGCGCTCTCCAAGGCTTTCGCCTTAGCCGCTGCAAGTGATGAGGCGCGTGACATCCGTGATGAGGTCGGATTCTTTCAGACGGTGCGGGCCGCCCTCGTAAAGTCGTCCGACGGCGCGGGAAAGAGCGCAGCCGATCGCGACTTCGCTATTCAGCAAATCCTGGATCGGGCGGTCGTCTCAACGGAGATCGTGGACATTCTCGCGGCCGCTGGAATCACGACGCCAGACATCTCAATCCTGTCGGATGAATTCCTCGCTGAGGTTCAGCAGCTTGAAAAGAAGAATCTCGCACTTGAAGCCCTGCGGAAACTGTTGAACGACGAAATCCGCTCGCGCAGCAAAACGAACGTGGTGGAGACCAAGCGCTTTTCTGAGCGCCTAGAAGCCGCCATCGCCCGGTACCACACGAACGCGATCAGCACCGTCGAGGTGTTGCAGGAACTGATCGACCTCGCCAAGGAAGTGCGCGCCGCCCGCAGTCGCGGCGAAGATGAAGGCCTGTCTCAGGACGAGATCGCCTTCTATGACGCCCTGGCCGAGAGCGAGAACGCCGTCGAGCTGATGGGCAACGATTCGCTGAAAGTGATTGCCCACGAGCTGCTTGTCAGCTTGAAGGGTAATGTTTCGGTGGATTGGTCACACCGCGAAAGTGCGCGGGCGCGGATGCGCGTTCTGGTGAAACGTATTCTGCGCAAGCACGGTTATCCGCCCAATCTTCAGGACGCAGCGGTCCAGACGGTTCTTCGCCAAGCGGAAGCCCTCTCAGCGAGCTGGTATCAATGAACTGAAGGCCAATTTCTGCAAAAAAGAGCGTCAGGCTCGCAATAGATGGCGCGCTCCGTGAGCTTCGGGCCCAAACGTGGCTCCTGGGCAACACGTTTTCGAAGAGCCCGGCGCGTACTCTTCCGCACAGCTGGCATGGAGGCGGCGTCGATTGATAAAATGATTGAGCTCAGCCGGCCACTGAAGGCAGCGTAACCTCGCGGTCAAACGACATGACCAAACATGGAACGAATGAACGCTTTCAAGCCTTTGATCTTCAAACTGAACTCAAGCTCCCCCCAATTGAGGTTCAAGCCGAGCTGGTCTTTGGGATGTCGCGCCATGGTGCTTTCCAACGGTTGCCAATGAGTGCATGATTGGCGCAGTACTCCGGGTATGTCAATATGCAGTACTCGTGATACTGCAAAAATTTCTCCTGCTGGTAGGCGCAATGGACCGATCGCAGCCTGTTAAACTCGAAGCGCTCGCAGAGACCATATTCATGGGCATCAACTTGGCCCGCTTGCCGAAGTCTCCCCCTCCCGGGCCGGGACCGGTGCCGATCATTCACGTCAAGGATGTTGTCGAAGGCATGCTTCTGGATGCCGACCGACTGGACCGAATTAGCCTCCCAGATACGCCCCAAAATGCCAGGCAACGATTGCTTCCAGGCGACGTCTTGGTAAGCGCTCGAGGTACGCTAATGAAATGTGCGGTCGTCCCTCCGTCCCATTGGGGGGCGGTGGCAAGCGCAAACTTCATTGTTATCCGTCTCGGGCAATCAGCGGCTCTGCCGCCGGAACTGCTCTGGACCTTCTTACGCCAACCGACGACCCAGGCCTACGTCCTGAGCCGGAATACAAGCACCGCTCAAGCTGCCCTTAATATCCGGGATCTGGAGGACCTATCCATTCCCATTCCACCTCAAAACATTCAGTCCGACCTCGTCCAGCTTATCGTCGTCGCGGAGGAGCAGTATCGCACTGCTATGGAATGTGCGCGACTCCGTCAGGAGGAGGCCATGGCGATCGTGGCGCGGCATATGGCGTCCGACTATGCGAGCTGAGGACATTGAAGCCGGTACCCCGTGGTCAGAATGGGAGCGGTGCCTACACGCCATGGCCGAGATGGGTCGTGCATCAAGGTATCAAGCCATCAATGACCCGCTGGCGGTGCTCGGCCTTGGCTATGTTCAGCGGCGGGATCAGCTTCCGTCGATTGACACAGCCGGCGAACCCCTAAACGCCGCTCTGAGGCTGGCCGAGGCCATCGAGAAACATAGCAGCCTATCAGGGCAGCCACTTAGCCTTCATCTCCTGTCTAGTTTAGCAAACATCGAACCGGCCGTTCTTGGCCACTGGCTTCGGATTGCATTAGATCATCGGCCTCTCGGAGGGTTCGCTCAATGGTTCTCCGCCAAGCTCGATGAAATTGGCTTTGAACGTCATCACGACACCCCCTCGTCAGTATCTCGACTGGTCGCGTCGCTGTTTTCGAATCATTCGTTCAGAACCATTTTTGATCCCGCTTGCGGGACCGGCGGTCTTCTCGCAGCTGCGGCCGAACATAACGCGAAGGCGGCGCTGTTCGGCCAAGAAATAAGCAGCGAAGCGTGGGCATGGGCCGAAATGCGCTTTTTGGTCCAAGGCCTGGGAAACATCAACTTGGCCATCGGCAATGGTTTGGACGGTCATGCATTGACCTCGCTCATCCCCGAAGACGGGCTTGACTTCATCCTGACCAACCCTCCCTTTGGAATGCAATTCGACGCCAATACGATTTCTGGGCCGTCTCGCCGCCCGGGCAAATTGATCCCGACGCAGGCCGGCCGCCTATCAAGCGAGACGGCGTATGTGCAAGGAGTTCTTGAGTACCTCTCTAATTCTGGATTAGCGGCTGTAATCGTACCCAACGGGTTCTTGTCCAGAGGTGGGGCCGATAAAAAACTGCGCGAAGCCTTGGTTCGTCTCGATGTCGTACAAGCGGTTATAGGGCTGCCTGAACGCCTGTTTGCGCCCGGCACAAATATCGAGACCGCCATACTGGTTCTAAATCGCCGCAAGCCCGACGATCAGAAGGAGCACATCCTCTTCTTGGACGCGCGGGAGTTGGGACGGCGCGAAGGCATGCGAGTCGTAATCGATGACCAATCGGCCGCGCGGATCATGGCGGGGTACAATGAATGGCGCAATGAGATGAGTTTCTCTCAGGTCGTTTCATCCGATAAGATTGACCTTGTAAGCTTCTCGTTTTCGCCGACTCGGTACGTTAAGTACACGTCGCTTCCTGCGAGGATGGATCCGGACTATCGACGGTCGCATATCATTGAATTGGATGCACAGTATAGAGCTCTTTGTCTGGAGTATGAAGATCTTCAGGCGCGGCTCTCTCGGTTAGACTAAGGCACTACTTACACGGCTTGACGATATCAAAATGTTCTAGACCGCGCGATCCTGTCTCAAAAGCTCACCAATATTCAGTGAGGTTCTTCAGCGCGCTGTATTATCGCAGACAGCTCAGCGCCCACCGCCCTCGCGATGGCGATGTACTCGGCCACATCGAGCCGCCGCTCCTCGGTCTCGTATTTCGATACGAAAGTCTGCCGCCGGCCGATGCGGGCCGCGAGTTCGACCTGCGTGATGCCGGCATCCTTGCGCGCCTGGATGAGCGCTTGGAGCAGGGCTTTGTAGAGGTCGGGTTGCGTTGAAGCCAAAGCCGGCGCCTAAAGCGATGAAACCGGCCGTCCAATTCAACCCTAAATTCGAATACCCCAAAATGGGGTATTCGAGCATGCTGCGTCCCGAGGTGATGATTCGGGGGACGGGGTGTGAAGGAGCAGTACGTTGGCGACGTCAACGACTATCGCAAATATGCGCTGCTGAGGCTGATCGGCCGATCAGGCCTGAGGCTCGGCGTCTGCTGGATGTTGACGCCGAACGACGAGCGGAGCGACGGCAACAAGCTCGGCTATCTCGATCAGCCTAAGCAGGATCGTCATGATCCTGAGCTGTTCGCGCTGCTGCGCCGGGTTCGGGGCGAGCCTGATGCGCGCCGGCTGATCCTGATCGAAGGCAGCGAGATCCTGCCCAGAGCCGTATTCGTCAACACCATAGTGCCCGAGACGCTGTTCGAACGACAGCTCTGGTTCAAGCAGGCGAGCACGGCGCTGGCGGATACGGATCTAATCTTCTTCGATCCTGACAACGGCATCGAGGTCGGATCGGTCGCGAAGGGCCGACGCAACTCCTCGAAATATGTCTATCGCGACGAGTTGGCTGCGACCTACCGCGCCGGCCACTCGCTGTTGGTCTATCAGCACTTCCAGCGCAAGGAGCGCGAGAGCTTCATTCGCGGTGTCGCGGACGACCTCCGGCGCGCCGCTGCTGATGCCGAGATCTGGGCGATCCGGACTTCGCATGTCGTGTTCATGCTGGCGATCCAACCGCGACACCGCGCCGCTTTGTCGGCCGCCGCACATCATGTCCGCGAAGCTGTCGATCCGAGCTTGCTGAATGCGCAGCTGATCGCGCCTGCGAGCCCATGATTGTGCGCGGACTTTCGGTGTGTTTCGGTGCCGATTTTTTGCCAAAGGAGCCTTCCGAATGAAACTCACCGCCCTCGCCGCTGCGCTGATTGCCGGCATCACATTGTCGGGTTGCGTCGGTCTCGTCGACGCACAGTCGAAATGCTCCGCGCAATCCGCTTCCTATCTAACGATGTGGGATTGCATCCGTGGTCGCGTCGCGGCAGGAACCGCTGGTCAGATGAACAACGACCTCGGGGTCCGTTATCTCGCCGTCGGCGACCTGTTGGCGCAGAGCGTGCGTTCCGGCCAAATGAGCGATGCCGAGGCGAAGGCGCGACTCGCGATCGAACTGGAGCGGGGCAACAGCGAGTTTAATCGCCGTCAGGCCGCATCGTCGCCCAGCCTCACCCGCTGCACAAACAACAACGGCGTCGTGAACTGCCTGTCGTTTTGACATCCTGACACGACATTGTTTCGAAGCGAGCAGGTCGCGGGCCTGCTCGCCAGGTGGCAGTTACAACTTACCCATAACGCCCTGAATCCATACGGCATCGATCTCCTTCGCGGTCACGCCGACAATGATCTGGTGATTGCTGGTGCTCCGGTGCTTTTCCAAGCGACCGAGCAACCTCTGCTCCATATGATACGCTTGCCGCGCGGTATCCCATAAATGGACCCGGAATGGCGCATATTCGAGGCCACCCAAATCTGGCATAGCGGCGTGGTTGAATTGGACGGCGCGCTGCTTGTAATCGAAGGACCAGCCAATCTTGAAGGCGACGCGGCGCGCGCCCTTGATCTCCATCGCATAGGTGTATGCGGCGGCACGACGCATATGCATTACGCCTGTCCGCATCGTGGTTGCCGGTGGCGGCGAGCGCTTCGCGCCTCCGTGCTTGCGAGCGATCCTCTCCTGTGCCTGTGCGGTTGGCTTAAGCAACAGAGCTTCGTCCCAACGCAAAGCTCGCACGCGGGCTTCCTCTTCAGGAGTAAGCGGCACGATACCCTGCGCGGAATCCATACTGAACTTGCGCGGGGTGATTGCTGACAGCGAAGGGCCGTCAGGGAGCGACCAGGCGCGGCGGTTCATCAGGCCCACAGGCCATTTGTATTCGCCATCGACGAAGTCTTGTTCCGAGGGCTGCAAATCATAGTCGAGCGACATCACCGGCTCGCTTGTCGGCTCCATGACGCCAAGAAGACGCCCTCGTTGCGCCGGCTGTGTTGGCTCGGTCGTCGTGCCCACCAGCAACACCTGGTCTCCTGGCTTCAACTGTCGCAATGCGTTTTCTCGCCAGCCCAATGTGCTGAATTGGAGTGGTCCAACTGGCTCTCCGAAACCCCAAACTTTCGTGAGAAACATCGTCATAGAGTCGTCTCGCACTGCGTCACGTGTTCGCCCAAACCTACTGGAGTATGTCTCGGCGGGTTTGCAGCGTGCCATGATACATAAGCCGAAAGGTTCAGCGGTTGTCTGCCGGGTCCCATCGCGCCCGCTTCAACATCCGATAGGCGGGGGAGTTGCGAGGCAATGCCCCCCAGAGGGCGGGTGGCGCAATTCTTCGGCGGTGGCCGCCGCCCCTGCCCTGGCCGTGCTGGCCCCGCCGCGGGCCGGGGTACGTACCCGCGCGGCTGCTGGCGGACGGGCCGCTGTAGCTATAGCGGCCGCGCGGCATGACTGCCCGTCAGCCCTCCGCTTCGGCATGCCGTAGCAGCTCGAACGGGTCGATTTCGAGCGCGCGGGCGATGACAATGAACTCGGCAACGTCGAGATAGCTGGCGCCGGCCTCGTAGTGAAAGACGAAGCTGGTCGAGCGGCCGAGACGCTGGGCGAGCTGAGCCTGTGTCAGACGCCGCGATCGCCGCTCCGCGACAAGGCGGGCGACGATGCGATCGTGAAGGGCGCCGCGCATCAGAGCGCGGCTGGCTCGTCCACGGCGGCGATCACGTGCAGGTCGGTCTCACAGATCCCCTCGGCCTCGATCGCCCAGAGGATCTCGTCGGCGTTGACCTCGGCGAGTTCGGCGGCCTGATCCAGCGTGACGATGGTAAGCGCATGGCTTCGCAGATCGATCAGGCGGTACTGGTCCATGGCGTCATCTCCATCGTGTTTTGGAACGATCGAAACACGCCGAAACGCCGCACATAATTTTCCGGGAAACAGCCTGAGATTGCGCTCGGCGCAACTTTATCGGTGGTCACTGCTCCCCTGCGGAGCGTCGTCGACGCAGGCGATGCGCTCCGGCGGGTTGATCGGCGTGATCACCGGCTCCGATAGCGTCTTGGCGACGGCGTCCACGTTCTCACTGTGGCGATAGTAGCCAATCCAGCGCGGACCATCCTCGACCATGAAACAGGGAAAGGTCGCGTGGCTGTCGGCGGTTTGCATGGTGGCGCTCCTTCACGGATGTTCACCGTGGAAGCCAAGCACGACGTTGGGCTTTTCATAATTCTGGCCGGCGCGGACTGGATCCGCGCTGCGCGCAAATCTTACTGAGCCCCGGCGTATGCGCGATCCAGCGCTGCCACCGCCGCCTCGCCACCGCGAACCGCCTGGGTATAGTGGCCGAGCGTCACGGTCGCATTGGCGTGGCCAGCGAGCTTGGCGACGAGACCAACCTCGATGCCCTCGGCCTGCAACGTCGAGATGAAGGAATGCCGAGCCGAATGCGGCGTGACATAGGGCAGGCCCAGCTTCTCGAAGACTGGCTCCCAATAACGGCTGCGATAGTTCTGGTAGAGCAGCGGACCACCACCACCGATGCGGGTGACCTTTGGCCAGGGCTGAAGCCGGCCGGGACCAGGGAAGACCCGGTGCAGCGCCTTGCCCAACCGCGGGCAGCGGAGTCGCCATTCCAACAAAAGCGTGCGCAGAACCAAGCTCATCGGGATGTCGCGCGTGCCGGCTTCGGTCTTCGTCATATTGGTCAGCGAACCGTCGCGCTCCTGGATGCGGCGGATGCGGATGACGTTGGCGTCGAAGTCGACATCCTCCCAAAGCAAGCCGAGCTGCTCCGACGGCCGTGTCCCAGCGAGGAAGGGGAAGGCATAGTAGAGCCCGTGCTCCGGATCGTTGCGGGCCGCCTCGACCAGCTTACCGATCTCAGCCGGCGTCAGGATCACCTTCTTCGTCTTGAACCGGTTGCGGCCGAGGCCTCGCGGCATCGACGGCGCTCGCACCCGGAAATCTTCCTCGTTCAAGGCGAGGACCGAGATCAGGTGCGATTTCGCCCGGTTGGCAGTGTACTGGCCCGACAAGGCGGTCAGATCGCGATGCCAAGCGCGGATGCGCGCCGTTGTGAGCTCGTTCGTTTTAATCTCGCCAAGCATCGGCACCAGCCGGCAGCCCTTCGGCAGCTTGCCAGACGCTTTCCAGGCCAGCTTGTCCTTGGCCGGGCCGTCGAAATAAGGCCCGCGTATGTGCTCGACGACGACCTTGTATCCCGCCAGCGTGTTCGCCTTCACCTTGCCGGTGCGATCGGCGAGCCAATGGTCAATCGCCTGACCGACCGTCGGCGCCTTGCGCTCGTCGGCATAGGAGTCCGACATGACCTTGGCGGTGAGATCGTTGCGGCGGGCCTCGGCGGCCTTCAGCGTCTCGTAGAACTCCTGGCGACGATCGCCCGAGATCGGCTCACGATAGTTCAGCACATAACGCAGCTGTTTCACGACCTCGCCGGACTTAAGTATGCGGCGGCGGACCCGCTTGGTAATGTTTGCGCGGAATGTCATAGCGACCTCTGAGAATAAAAAAACGCTCAGAAAATCACGGCGAAGGAACCCGCACAATTAATCATCGGGCGCCGGATATATTCAGAGCAATTGAATTGCGACCACGAGCGTAACCACGAAACTTGGCAATACGCTCATATGACGTCTCGGCGGGGCTTGCGACGCATCGCAATATTGCCTCGCCGAGGTTGAAATCGCAGTGCGTGGCGGCGTGGCGCCCTGTGGCAGGCCCACCGCCAGCCTAGCCGCGCCAGGCTGGTAGCCGCGCTAGCCTGCACACTGCCGGCAGCCCACCGACGCTACCGCCACACACCGCCACACTGCCACGCCACCTAGAGCTTGCTGGCGATGTCGTATTTGGGTCGCCACCCGTCGGGTTTCGGCCGTTCATAGCCGCGCACGTTGTGGCCATCGACACGCATCCGCTTCGGCCCATCCCAGCCGAGGAGCCGCATGCAGACGCCCAGCCTCGTCTGGTCGCTGGGCTTCTGCCGCCCCGGCTCAATCCGCAGCGTGTCGGTGAGAAGGTAGGAGCTCGAAATCCGCACAGTGGTTTCGTTAGCCTCCTGACCCTGCTCCTTTTCGAGAATATCGAGCCACGGATCGCGCATCGTCCGTGCGGCTTGTTCTACCGCAGCAGTTTCCCAAAGCTCCGGGGGCAGGGTCATCGGCTCACCGGCCGCCTCCCTATGCGCGGCCTCAGCCCAAAGCTGGTCGCGGTCACGCCGCAGCCCTTCAAGGTCGATCCGCGCCGTTTTCACGGGCCAGAAGCGCCGGTTGCCGGTTTGGTCGGTAAGATAGTGGCTGTCGTTGGTCGTGCCGATGAAGATGCACTCCCGCGCGCGATCCTCGCGAAAATAGGCGTAAGCCATGCGCGCGCGATCGGTTTGTCGCGAAGCGAATGCCTTGACCTTCGCAACTGGCCTGCTGCCGGTTTCGTGGACACCGAGATTGGGTGTTTCATGAAACCGGAGGTGGGGTATGCGACGAAGGCAATTTGGGCGTGAGTTCAAGATCGAGGCGGTCCGCCTGATCAAGGACCGCGGAGTGAGTGTGGCGC
>NZ_JBMDWH010000030.1:0-6886 GCF_048595345.1 Allobosea sp. | reverse complement strand
CCTCGGCACCTCGCCGGACATGATCGACCTCGCGGAGGACCGCGACCGCTTCAAGCGCCTGCTCGACAAGCTGCAGCTGAAGCAGCCCAAGAACGGCATCGCCTATTCGGTGGAGCAGGCCCGCATCATCGCCGGCGAGCTTGGCCTGCCCTTCGTGGTGCGGCCCTCCTATGTGCTCGGCGGGCGCGCCATGGCGATCATCCGCGACGAGCCGATGTTCGAGGATTACCTGCTCGGAACCCTGCCCTCGCTCATCCCCTCCGAGGTCAAGGCCAAGTATCCGAACGACAAGACCGGCCAGATCAACACGGTGCTCTGCAAGAACCCGCTGCTGTTCGACCGCTACCTGTCGGATGCGATCGAGGTCGATGTCGACTGCCTCAGCGACGGCAAGGACGCCTTCATCGCCGGCATCATGGAGCATATCGAGGAGGCCGGCATCCATTCCGGCGATTCGGCCTGCTCGCTGCCGCCGCGCTCGCTCTCGCCGGAAATCATCGCGGAGCTGGAGCGCCAGACCAAGGCGATGGCGCTGGCGCTGGATGTCGGCGGGCTGATGAACGTCCAGTACGCGATCAAGGACGGCGTCATCTACGTGCTGGAGGTCAATCCCCGCGCCTCCCGCACGGTGCCCTTCGTCGCCAAGGTCATCGGCAAGCCCATCGCCAAGATCGCGGCGCGGATCATGGCCGGCGAGAGCCTGGCCGGCTTCGGCCTGAAGGCCGAAAAGCTCGGCCATGTCGGCGTCAAGGAGGCGGTGTTCCCCTTCGCCCGCTTTCCGGGCGTGGACGTGCTGCTCGGCCCGGAGATGCGCTCCACCGGCGAGGTCATCGGCCTCGACCGCTCCTTCGATGTCGCATTCGCCAAGAGCCAGCTCGGTGCCGGCTCCAAGGTGCCGGTCAAGGGCACGCTCTTCGTCTCGGTGCGGGACGACGACAAACCGCGCATCGTCGAATCGGTGCGCATGCTCGCGGGCCTCGGCTTCCGCATTCTCGCGACGGGCGGCACGCTGCGCCTGCTGCAGGAGGAAGGCATCGAGGTCGGGCGCATCAATAAGGTTCTGGAGGGTCGCCCGCATGTCGTCGACGCCATCAAGAATGGCGGCGTGCAGCTGATCTTCAACACCACCGAAGGCCCGCAGGCGCTCACCGATTCCCGGTCGCTGCGGCGGGCGGCCCTCTTGCACAAGGTGCCCTATTATACCACCTTGGCGGGCGCGATCGCGGCTGCCGAGGGCATCAAGGCCTATTGCAGCGGCGATCTCGAAGTCAGGTCGCTGCAATCCTACTTCGAAGACGTCGCCTGAGAGCGGGCGCGTCGGCTCGGGTTTTAGAAGTCGAAGCGGAAGCGCGGGACACCGGTGGCCGATGCGGCCGGTGCGGCCCGCGCTTTCGAAGCTTACGGGACGGAGAAGATGGAAAAGGTTCCCATGACGGCTGGCGGTTTCGCCGCCCTGGAAGCAGAGCTGAAGGACCGGCAGCAGGTCCAGCGCCAGCGCATCATCACCGCGATCGCCGAGGCGCGCGCGCTGGGCGACCTCTCGGAGAATGCCGAGTATCACGCCGCCAAAGAGGCGCAGTCCCTCAATGAGGGGCGCATCATGGAGCTGGAATCGCTGATCGGCCGCGCCGACATCATCGATGTCTCCAAGCTCGGCGGCGACACGATCAAGTTCGGCGCCACCGTCAAGCTGATCGACGAGGACACCGAGGAGGAGAAATCCTACCAGATCGTCGGCGAGCCGGAATCCGACGTGAAATCCGGCAAGGTCTCGATCGGCTCCCCGATCGCCCGCGCCCTGATCGGCAAGAAGATCGGCGATTCCGTGCAGGTGAACACCCCCGGCGGCGGCAAGGCCTACGAGATCGTCGACGTCGTCTTCCGCTGAACGTCACGCATGGCGAGGCTGGCAATCATTGCGCCGCATGCCCATCTTCGGAGAAAGCGATCCCCGGAGATGCTCTCATGACCACACGCCGCCAGTTTCTCAGCCTCGCCGCAGCCGGCGCCGCGCTCGCGCTTATCCCCGCCGCTATCGCACCCGCTCTGGCCCGGCCGGTCGCCGCGGTCTCGGCCGCGCCCATCACCGTCACCTTCGCGCCGAACGTGGCGGAAGCCTGGGGCAACAATCTCGGCCTCGTCCGCTCCCAGCTCGAGGCGACGCTCGCCGACATTCTCGGCCCACGCTTCTCGGGAAGCGGCCACCGGCTTGCCGTCTCGGTCAACAGCCTCTGGCTCTCGGGGAATGGCGGCAATGGCGGCCGGGTCCGCGACGGCGGCGGCGCCGCGGACATCATGGAGAGTGTCGCGACGCTGTATGACGCTTCCGGCCGCGCTGTCGGCTCCTGGCCGATCCGCTCGACCGAATTCTCGGACGGCATGGCCCGCGGCCTGCCCAATCTCGACCAGCTGCGCCTGCAGGCGCTCGCCCGCAACAGCGCCTGGTGGATCAAGCGCTACGTCGAGGCTTGAGATGGGCTTCGCCTATGAGCGCCTGATCTGAAACGCCGTCTTGCCGCGCTGGAACCCGCATGCCTCGTAGAACGCAAGCACGGCAGGATCAGTTCGGCCGGTCATCAGCATGACCTTGTAGCAGCCTGCAGACCATGCATGCTCGATTGCCGCTCGGACGACCGCTTTGCCAAAGCCTTGGCCACGCTGGGCTTGCGCGCTGACGACATTCTCGATCAGGCCGAACGGACGCTGGCTGCGGGTCAGGTTGGGCACGACGATCAGTTTGCAGGTAGCGACGACTTCCTCGCCATCCTGGGCGAGGTGCAGCGAGATCATCGGACTGGCGAGGATCTGCGCCCAGGTTTGGCGCGCCTCGTCTGGACTCGGCAATAAATCGGCCGGGCTGAGTTGCGCATAAAGGCTGAGGACTGCCTCGAGATCGCGCTCTTGCGCCAGCCGCAGGGTCAGCGTCACATCGGTACCCGGTTCATTCGAACGGAACGATCGGCTCGTCCTTGACCCGGTCGAGCGCCAGCCCCGTCCGGACGTTGCGGACATTCGGCAGCGCCGTCAGCTCGCCGACGAAATCCTGGAAGGCCTTCAGGTCGGGCGCGACGCATTTCAGGATGAAGTCGATATCGCCCGACAGCGTCCAACATTCGCGCACCGTCGCCCAGTCGCGGATGTGGGCCTGAAAGGCAGAGAGGTCTGCCTCCGCCTGGCTCGCCAGATGCACGAAGGCGAAGCAGACCACCTCGTAGCCCAGCGCCCGCTCGTCGAGCTCGGCATGATAGCCGCGGATCAGCCCCGCCTCCTCCAGCGCCCGCACGCGGCGCAGGCAGGGCGGCGGGGAGATGCCTACGCGGCTCGCCAGCTCGACATTGGTCATGCGGCCATCGGCCTGCAATTCGCGCAGGATCGCCAGGTCGATATCGTCGCGTTTGGCGGGCAAGGAAGGACCACGGAGCGGCAGCGGGAAAGACCGCGCTGGTGTAGACGGCGGCGGCAGGCGATACAAGGCGCATGCCGCTGCCCGAAGCCGCCATTGACGTGAAGACCGAGCCGACCGTCTGGGTGCTGACCGACGGCAAGGCCGGCGACGAGTTGCAATGTCTCGGCGTCGCCGAACGCCTCACCGGCGCGCCGATCATCCGCCGCGTCGCCCCGCGCAAACCCTTCGCTTGGCTGATGCCGCGCGGACCGATCGATCCGCGCGAGGCGCCCGGCAAGCCGGGCAGCCCGCTCAGCCCACCCTTTCCCGACATCGCCATCGCCTCCGGCCGCCGTGCCGTCGCCTATCTGCGCGCGCTGAAAAAGGTCTCCAACGGCGCGACCTTCACCGCCTTTCTCAAGGACCCGCGCACCGGCACAAGCGCGGCCGACCTGATCTGGGTCGCCGCGCATGACCGCTTGCGCGGCGACAATGTCCTCGTCACCGCGACGGCCCCGCATCGCCTCACCCAGGAGAAGCTCGCGGCCGCGCGAGCTGCCCCGCCGCCCTTCATCACCGCCCTGCCCCGTCCCCGCGTGGCAGTGCTGGTCGGCGGCGACAGCCGCCATCACCGCTTCACGCCTGCCGATATCGACCGCCTTTCCGCGGGGCTCGAGACGCTGGCAAAGGGCGGCGCCAGCCTCATGGGCTCGCCCTCCCGCCGGACACAGCCCCCGCTCAGGCAAGCCGTCGCCGCGGTGTTCGCTCGCCATGGCGGCTGGTGGTGGGACGGCACGGGCGAGAACCCCTTCCTCGCCTTGCTCGCCCATGCCGACGCGATCCTGGTCACCGCCGATTCCACCAACATGCTCGGAGAGGCGACCGCGACTGGCAGGCCGGTGCTGATCTTCGAGCCCTCGGGCGGCCATGCCAAGATCGCGGCGCTGATCGGGAACCTGACGAAGACCGGCGCGGCCCATCCTTTCCGTGGAAAGATCGAGGGGGAGCCCTACCTCCCGATGGACTCCACGCCCGTCATCGCCGATGCGATAAGGCGAGGATGGCTGCGCCATCGCTCCGCCATGGGACTGGAGGCAGGGCCCGGCGCGGGGCTCGCGGCCTCTTGAACGGCGCAGCGCTTGCCCGGCACGGATCGCGGCGTATCTGACGGGAAGGAGCGCGGCAAAGGCCGCGCGGAAGGAATAAAGACGATGGCCCATACCCACGCCCGCGTCATGATCATCGGCTCCGGCCCGGCCGGCTACACCGCCGCCATCTATGCGGCCCGCGCGATGCTGGAGCCGGTGCTGATCTCCGGCCTGCAGCAGGGCGGCCAGCTCACCATCACCACCGATGTCGAGAACTATCCCGGCTTCGCCGACCCGATCCAGGGCCCCTGGCTGATGGAGCAGATGCGCGCCCAGGCCGAGCACATGGGCACGAAGCTGGTCTCCGACCACATCGCCCGCGTCGATCTCTCGCAGCGGCCCTTCCGGCTTTGGGGCGATGCCGGGCAGACCTATTCCTGCGATGCGCTGATCATTTCCACCGGCGCCCAGGCGAAATGGCTGGGCCTGCCCTCCGAGCAGGCCTTTCAGGGCTTCGGCGTCTCGGCCTGTGCCACCTGCGACGGCTTCTTCTTCCGCAACAAGGAGGTCGTGGTCGTCGGCGGCGGCAACACCGCGGTCGAGGAGGCGCTCTATCTCGCCAACCTCGCCAGCAAGGTGACGCTGGTCCACCGCCGCGATTCGCTGGGCGCCGAGCGCGTGATGCAGGAGCGCCTGTTCAAGCATCCCAAGATCGCCGTGGTCTGGGACAGCGAGATCGCCGAGATCTGCGGCGCCACCCAGCCGCCGAACGTCACGCATCTGCGCCTGCGCAACCTCAAGACCGGCGCCGAGAGCGAGCTGAAGACCGACGGCGTCTTCATCGCCATCGGCCACAAGCCGGCCACCGAGCTGTTCGCCGGCCAGCTCGCCATGAACGCCTCGGGCTACCTCACCGTCGAGCCCGGCACGACGCGCACCGATATCGAGGGCGTGTTCGCCGCCGGCGACGTCACCGACGAGCATTACCGCCAGGCCGTGACCGCCGCCGGGCTGGGCTGCATGGCCGCGCTCGACGCCGAGCGCTGGCTGATGGCGCAGCAGCTCGCCACCCGTGAAGCCGCGGAATGAGGCAACCGGGACACATCAGCGATTTTGATCGGTGACAGCACGCGTTTTGAGCAGCTGGAATCCCCGATCCCGGCTCAGCAACCGTTGACCTGACGCGCTTCCCCTTCCATCATGCGCTGAACGCATAACACGGGGGGAACGCGGTGGATTGGGACCGCATCCGCATCTTCTACACGGTTGCTGAATCCGGGAGCTTCACCAAGGCTGGCGACAGTCTCGGCCTGAGCCAGTCGGCGGTCAGCCGGCAGATCGGCGCACTCGAGCGCGAGCTGCGCGCACCGCTGTTTCACCGCCACACCCGTGGCCTGATTCTCACCGAACAGGGCGAGCTGTTATGGCGCGCCGCGCGCGAGATGACGCAGCGGCTCGAGCGCACCCGCGCCCAGCTCTCCGAGACGCGCGAGCACCCGTCCGGCGAACTGAAGGTCACCGCGACGCGCGGCCTCGGCGGCCATTGGCTGACGCCGCGCCTCGCCGAGTTTCTCGACCTCTATCCCGACATCAAGGTGCAGCTCATCCTCACCGACGAGGAACTCGACCTGTCGATGCGCGAGGCCGACATCGCCATCCGCCTGCGCCAGCCGCAGCAGCCCGACCTGATCCAGCGCCGGCTCTTCACCGTGCACTTCCACGTCTACGGCTCGCCGGCCTACATCAAGCGCGTCGGCGAGCCGAAGAGCTATGAGGACTTTGACAACCACCGCCTGCTCTCCTTCGGCGGCACCTCGCCCTCCTATCTCACCTCGGTGCACTGGCTCGGCTCGCTCGGGCGCGACCAGCGCAATCCCCGGCCGATCCATCTCGAGGTCAACAACATCACCGCGATGAAGCGCGCGGTCGATTCGGGCGCCGGCATCGCCGTGCTGCCGGATTATCTCATCGAGACGGGCTCCCCCCTCGTGCAGCTGATGCGCGAGACCGAGATGCCGCAGCTCGAGAGCTATCTGGTCTATCCCGAGGAGATGAAGTCGGTGGCGCGCGTGCAGGTCTTCCGGGACTTCCTGATCCAGAAGGCCCAGCGCTGGACCTACTGAGCGGGCGGCTCCGGCCGCCGCTTGCGACGGCATCCGGCCAGTGTGCCGGATGCTGCAGCGCGATATGAGTCCTCGCGGGCCGGTCGCAGCGTAATTTGCAGCCTGATCCGCCGGCGACCGCCGCGCGCGTGGCGCACGAAACACCACAGTCCTGCCCCGTTTCACCTCTGCGGCGACCGCCGCAGCGGCTGCTCGCAGTTGCACAATTTCCGCACCAACAGAGGCCCCAGCGCGGCAGCAGCGCGAAAATGCGGCACCCGGCGCCTGCCTTTTTTCCGCCACACGTGCGG
>NZ_JBMDWH010000029.1:0-23858 GCF_048595345.1 Allobosea sp. | reverse complement strand
AGCTTCTTCTCGAAGACGAGGATGTAGGGGTCGTCGAGCTCGGCGACCATCTTCTCGGAGTTGGTGATGAAGTAGGGCGAGAGATAGCCGCGGTCGAACTGCATGCCCTCGACGACGTCGAGCTCGGTCTCGGCGGTCTTGGCTTCCTCGACGGTGATGACACCCTCGTTGCCGACCTTCTGCATGGCCTTCGAGATCATCTCGCCGACCGAGGAATCGCCGTTGGCCGAGATGGTGCCGACCTGGGCGACTTCGCCGTTGGAGGTGACCTTCTTGGCGTTCTTCTTGAGGTCCGAAACGATCGCCTCGACGGCGAGATCGATGCCGCGCTTCAGATCCATCGGGTTCATGCCGGCGGCAACCGACTTGGCGCCTTCACGGACGATCGCCTGTGCGAGCACGGTGGCGGTGGTGGTGCCGTCGCCGGCATGGTCGTTCTGACGGGACGCGACTTCGCGAACCATCTGGGCGCCCATGTTCTCGAACTTGTCGGCGAGCTCGATCTCCTTGGCGACGGTGACGCCGTCCTTGGTGATGCGCGGTGCGCCGAACGACTTCTCGATCACGACGTTGCGGCCCTTGGGGCCCAGCGTGACCTTGACGGCATTGGCGAGGATGTCGACGCCGCGCAGCATCTTGTCGCGCGCGTCGGAGGAGAACTTGACGTCTTTGGCAGCCATGAGAGCTACTCCTTAGATCGGGATTTCGGAAAACGGGGTCTCAGGCGATCAGCCGACGACGCCCATGATGTCGGATTCCTTCATGATCAGGAGATCCTGGCCGTCGATCTTGACCTCGGTGCCGGACCACTTGCCGAACAGGACTCGGTCGCCCTTCTTCACGTCGAGAGCGACGAGCTTGCCGGCCTCGTCACGAGCGCCCGGACCGACGGCGACCACCTCGCCCTCCTGGGGCTTTTCCTTGGCGGTCTCGGGGATGATGATGCCACCCTTGGTCTTCTCTTCGCTGTCCAGGCGGCGGACCACGACGCGGTCATGCAAAGGACGGAACTTCATGGTTCTGTCTTCCTCTCGGTCTTATTCGGTTCGGGCGCCACGAGGGCCCCGGGGAGGCTGTTAGCAGTCACCGGATCGGAGTGCTAACAGGTGCCGCGGAGATAGGACGGGGCGTGCGGAGAGTCAAGAATGAGCCGCGCGATAAAGTGAACGGCAGGGAGGCGGCAGGGCCGCGGACGCGACGGCAGCGAGGCGTCTTCGACCATGCCGAGATGGCGGAATGACGACAGCCGGCTCCGCCCGGCTGCTGCGCCCCAGAGGTAAGTCAGCTCCTCAGCGCCGGCTGACCGCCACCGCACCCGCCACGATCAGCACCGCACCGGCGAAGGTGGTGTAGAGCGGCACTTCGGCGAAGAAGACGAAGCCGAGCAGGCTCGCCCAGATCAGCGCGGTGTATTCGATCGCGGCGAGCTTCGCCGCCGGCGCCCGCGCATAGGCGGATGTGAGGAGCAGATGCCCGGCGACGCCGAGCACGCCGGCGAGGCCATAGGCCGCCAGATCGCGCCAACCCATCGGCTGCATCACCTGCCAGGCGGGGATCGCGAGCAGGATGGCCGGGCCGACCGCCTGGAAGGCGACGATCACGACGGGGTGCTCGCGTGTCGCGATGCGCCGCAGCAGGATCAGGTTGAAGGCGTAGCTCACGGCCGAGAACAGGGCCGCGGCCACGCCGAGCCCGGCGCCGCTGACATGTCCCTGCAGCCGCGGCCAGACCATGACGAGCATGCCCGCGAGCCCGAAGCCCAGCGCCTGCAGCACGCGGTTGTCGATCCTCTCGCGCAGCAGCAGCGCGCCCAGCAGCGCCACGAAGACCGGCGCCAGGAAGGAGAGCGTCAGCGCCTCGGCCAGCGGCAGGACCGAGATCGAGTAGAAGAAGCTGCCGGCCGTGAGGACGACCAGCGGAACCCGTATGAGATTTCCGGTCAGGCTCGCGCGGGTCGGTCGCGGCGGGCGCGCGATCGCCAGCACGAGAAGCGCCGCGAGCCCACCCATGGCGAAGCGCATGAATAGCGCCAGCAGGAAACCGTGCTGCTGCATCTGCCCCTTCACCACCGCATCCATGACGGTGAGGAGCGCGATGCCCAGCGCGGCCCGCAGCGCCGTGGTGAGGCTCACGAGGCGGGCCCCAGCGGCAGGCGGAAATGATACTCCCAGGTCTCTGAGGCGTCGGCCAGATAACGCTCGCCGGGCCAGCGGCGGAAGCCGAGCTTCTCGTAGAAGCGGTGGCCCCGCGCGAAGCGCGTATCCGACCACAGCATCATCTCGGCGAAGCCGCCCGCGCGCGCGAAACCAAGCGCCTCGGCAAACAGCGCCTGCGCCAGCCCGCTGCCGCGAAAGGCGGGGTCGGCATAGACCTTGGTGATCTCGATGGCGTTCTGCGCCGGCACCGGTGTCGCGCCCAGCGAGGCCGCGATGCCCCCACCCGGCGCATCGGCGACCCAGAGCCGGCCGCCCGTCGCCGAAAAGCTGCTTGCCGGGCTGCGCAGCTCCGGGAATTCGTCCCAGATGAAATGGCAGTTTGGGTATTCGGAGAAACTCGCCGCGATCAGTGCCGCCAGGGGCTCGGAATCGCCGTCGAGGGCAGGGCGAATGACGGGTAGGGCGGTCATGACGTGCCTGTAGGCACAATGGCGTCTTTCGCCTAGGGGTGCGCCGGCATCGGCGTATTCCGCCCATGCAAGGGCCTTCCGCGGGAGCCCGGCCCGGGCCCCTCTTGGAAACGGCGCGGACAGGCGGTAGGCCAGAATGAGCGCGGGGAGCGAGCCAGACCGGCTCGCGCCGCCATCGCCGGGCGAAACCAGCGTCGCATGACCCTCCTTGTGCCTTTCATGGTCAATGCCGGCGTCAATTTTGCGCTCGGCCTGCTGATCGCCGCCTTTCTGGGGCCGGCCGCCTTCGGCCTCTACGCCATCGCGGCAGCGACCGTCGTCCTGCTGGCGACGGCGGGGCTGGACTGGATCAAGCTCGCGGCGGTGCGCTTCTATTCGGCTCGCACGCGGGAGGCCGAGCCCGAAATCCGCGCCACGCTCGATCTCGTCTTCATCGGGGCCGCGCTGCTTTTATGCCTCGTCCCGGCAATCGTCGCCGCGGCGGGCTGGCGCATCGGCCTGCCTCCGGCGCTGCTGGCTGCGGCTGTGGCGGCCGGAATCGGCACCGGATGGTTCGAATATTACGGCGTGCTCGCGCGCGCCCTCTTCCTCGACCGGGTCTATGCCAGGCTGGTGCTCCTGCGTTGCGCGGTGGCCCTCGCGGTGATGGTCGGTCTCGCCTGGGCCACGCGGGAGCCGCTGCCGGTCGTGCTGGGCGGGCTCGCGGCGTCGCTGGTCGCGGTGCTGAGCGTGCGGGCCGCGCTCTCGGACGGGCCTTTGCGCCCTGCCACCTTCCGCCGCGACTGGGCCGGCGAGATCCTGCGCTACGGCCTGCCGCTGGTCGCGGGCAATGCCGTCTACTCACTGATCCCGCTGCTCAACCGCACCTGGCTGGCCGAAACCCACGGACTGGCCGAGGCGGGCTATTTCTCGCTCGCCTCCGATATCGGGCTGAAGCTCTTCGGCACGCTGGCGACGACGGTCGAGATCCTGGCGCTGCGCCATGTGCTGCGCCTGGACGAGATTTCGGGGCGGGCCGCGGCGCTGGCCCAGATCGGCCGCAACATCGTTCTGGCCCTCGCGGTGGTGCTTCCGGCGGCAGTGGGGCTCTGGCTGGTGCTGCCGGCTTTCGAGAAGCTCGTGGTGCCCATGGCTTTCCGGGGGCATTTCGCTGCGGATATGGCGCTGCTGCTCCCGGGCTTCGCGGCGCTCGCCGCGTTCCAGGCGGCGCTCGCTCCGGTCTTCCTGCTCGACAAGCGCACGCTCGCGACGACCCTGATGGCGCTTCTCGCCTTGGCGCTGAACCTCCTTCTGCTGGTGCTGCTGGCGCCAGGGCATGGGGCCGGCACTGCACCTGTGGCCCAGAGCGCGGCGCTCGTCGCGGTGATGCTGCTCGGCGCGGCGCTGGTTCTGCCCCGGCTGCCGGAGGCGCCTCCGCTGCGTGATACCGCCATCGTGCTCCTTGCGACGCTGGCCATGGCGGCGCTGCTCTGGCCCCTTCAGGGCCGCTTCGCCCCGGCGATCGAGCTGCCGCTGCAGATCCTGCTCGGCGCAGGCATCTATCTCGGCTTCGTGCTCGGCTGCGATGTCGGCGGCTGGGGTCGGCTTCTGCTGGCACGGTTGCGGAGCCGTCGGCGTCTGCGTTGATGCGCCCTTAACCCTGCCTCTTCGGCACCCGCTAAGGTTAATGCAACGAATGTGAGCCTTCGCACGTTGCTGCGGCACTCACCGCCCCCGCGATTCACCTTTTGCTGTCGCTTCCCTCCCCAGCATGCGCGGACCGATGCCCGAGAGAGTTGCCTCATGCGTCCCGCCCGCCTTCTGCCGCTCCTCACCTGCCTCGGCGCGCTCGCGCTGGCCCGGCCCGTCCTCGCCCAGGGTTACGGCTATGCGCCGCAGCAGGACCCGATGATGCAGGCGGCGCAGAGCCGCTACGGCCAGCCGCGCTCCGGCTATGGCGGCGGCTTCATCGAGATGGTGATGACCGGCCGCGACCCGACCCCCTATGGCCGCGCCGGCGCCGTCTACAACCGCCCCGGCGGCTATGCCTACGGCCAGAGCGTCGGCGCGCCCGTCGGCTACGAGGCCGATCCCTTCGAGAGTCGCAGCCGCCCGCGCGCGCTGCGGCAGGAGGCGTCACTCGGCGAGCCGCTCGCCCCGCAGGGCGGCATCCAGGCGGTGGTCGATCCGCGCTTCCGCAAGCAGGAGGTCGCCTATGACGGCCCGCACAAGCCGGGCACGATCGTGATCGACACCCCGCAGAAGTTTCTCTACCTCGTGCAGCCCGGCGGCCGGGCGGTGCGTTATGGCATCGGCGTCGGGCGCCCCGGCTTCTCCTGGGCCGGCGTCAAGACGATCACCCGCAAGGCCGAATGGCCGAGCTGGACGCCGCCGGCCGAGATGCTCAAGCGTCGGCCCGATCTGCCGCGCTTCATGGCCGGTGGCCCGGAAAACCCGCTCGGCGCCCGCGCGCTCTATCTCGGCTCCACGCTTTATCGCATCCACGGCACCAACGAGCCCAACACGATCGGGCGCGAGGTCTCATCGGGATGCATTCGCATGACCAATGACGATGTCGTGGACCTCTACGGACGGGTCGGTGTCGGCGCCAGGGTCGTGGTGATGTGACGGCGCGGGCCGCGCTGTCCTACGAGCTTCCGATCAGAATACCCGTCGCCAGCACCAGAAGGCCGCCCAGCACGATCTGCACGATCGCGGAGGTGAAGGGCGTCTCCATGTAGCGGTACCGCACCCAAGCGATCACGATCAGCTCGATGGCGACGATGATGCCTGCGACGGCCGTTGCCAGCCAGAAATCCGGGATCAGATAGGGCAGCGTATGGCCCAGCCCGCCGATCGCGGTAGCGAGGCCGCAGGCGGCGCCGCGCACCCAGGGATGACCGCGCCCGGTGACGAGCCCGTCATCCGACAGCGCCTCGGTCAGGCCCATGCTGATGCCGGCGCCGATCGAGGCGGCCAGACCCACCACGAAGGCGTTCCAGGAATCATGCGTCGCGAAGGCGGCGGCGAAGATCGGCGCCAGCGTCGAGACCGAGCCGTCGATCAGCCCCGCCAGCGCCGGCTGCACGATCTGGAGCACGAACAACCGCTTGCGCGTCTCCTCCTCCTCATCCGCCGCTCCGGAGGTCTTGAGCTCCTCGCCGAGCTGTTCCGCCCTGCTCTCATGGCCGCGCTCTTCCTCCGCCAGATCGGCGAGCAGCTTGCGCGTGCCAGTGTCGTGCGAGCGTTCGGCGGCGCTGGCATAGAAGCGGCTGGCCTCCACCTCCATCAGCGCGACATGGCGGCGCGCGGCATCGAGCTGGAGATCCTCGTGCAGCCAGATCGGGTTCCGCTTCAGGAAGCCCTTGACGTCCTGGCGCGTGATCAGCGGCAATTCCTGGCCGAAACGACTCTCATAGAGCGAGAGCAGACGGTGCCGGTGCCCGTGCTCCTCAGCCGCCATATCCTCGAACATCTTCGCCGAATGCGGATAGTTACCACGCAGGCGCTGGGCGAAGGTCAGATAAATGCGCGCATCCTCCTCCTCGCTGGCGATGGCCAGCGCCAGAATTTCGGCCTCGCCGAGTTCGTCGAACCGCTTCATGCCAGATATCCTAGATTAGAATAATTCCAATCTAGAACGTCTCTGCTGAAAGGGGAAGGGGACACCCAAAAAAATACCCGCCTCGGAGGAGGCGGGCATCGTGACTGTCGCTGGAGCTTTGGACTGCGGAGGGACTGGTCGTCACACCCAGCTGTCGTCGTCGCCGCCTCCGTCGAAGCTGCTGTCGTCATAGCCCTGGTCGTAATTCGCCTGGTCGAGACCGGGGCTGTCATCCTGACCCGAGCCGCGCGAGCTGTCGGAGGCCTGATCGACCCGCGCCTGATCGCCGGCACCCTTGTCATAGGCGGCCTGGTCCTGCGCGCCTTCGGCATAGGCTGCCTGCTGGCTGGCCGCGCCATTGCCCGAGCCGAAGCCGCCGACCGAATTGGCGAGGCTGCTGGCGCCGTGCGACGCGCCGCTGAACGCATTCGTCAGCACGCTGCCGAGCATCATGCCGCCGGCGACGCCAGCGGCCGTGGTCAGCGCGCTGGCCATGAAGCCGCTGCCGCGACCGGCCGGTTGAGGCGCCTGCTGCGGCTGGTTCGCCCAGGGACTGGGAGCCGGAGCCGGCTGGGGCTGGCCATAGCCTTGCTGCTGGGGCGCATAGCCCTGCGGCTGCGCCGGCTGCATGTTCCAGGCCGAAGAGGGCTGGGCGTCGGCCCTCTGCGGGATCGGCGGCACCGAACCGGCCCGCGGCTGGGCTGGCGCCCCGCCGAAGATGCCGGAGAGGAACCCGCCAGCAGCCGGTGCAGGCTCGGCCGCCTTGGCCTGCAACTCGCGCAGCTGAGCCTGCAGGCTCTCGACCTGCTGGTGCAGATTGGCGACCGCCTGCTCCTGGACATAGATGGACTGCGCCATCGCATAGGGCGCATAGGGCTGCTCGCGCAGCCGCTCCGCGATGAAGGCTTCGGCTTGCGGGTCGCGGGGCTGATTGGCGGCCTGCTTGAGCCGATCGAAAATCCCGGCGATCACGTCGCGTTCCTGCGGCGTCATCGTCATCTCCTCTCGTTGCGCGGCGCTGAAGTGCCGCAAGGAGAGAAGTGGGTGGGTCCTGTGACGGTATCAAGGCGCGGCCGATGCCGCGCCCTGCAAAATCGTCGGCCTGACCGGGCCGGTCTTCAATAGGTCGGAACGAAATCGTCCTCGTCGGCCGGCGGAGCCTCGTCCGCATCCATGCGCTGCAGCGTGCCGCGGTTGAGCACGAGCACATTGGTGCCGGTGGGCACGCGGCCATAAAGGTCGATGATGTCCTGGTTGAACAGGCGGATGCAGCCGGACGACACCGACTTGCCGATCGACCACGGCTCGGAGGTGCCATGGATGCGATACATCGTGTCGCGGCCGTTCTGGTAGAGGTAGAGGGCGCGCGGGCCGAGCGGGTTGTCGAGGCCGCCCTGCATGCCGCCGGCCCAGGGGCCGTTCTTCTTGGGGTCGCGGCGAATCATGTCCGGCGTCGGCGTCCAGCGCGGCCACTCCGCCTTGCGCTGCACGGTGGCCCGCCCGCGCCAGGACATGCCCTGCTTGCCGACGCCGATGCCATAGCGGATCGCCCTGCCGCCGGGCTGGACGAGATAGAGGAAGCGGTTGTCGGTATCGACGACGATGGTGCCCGGGTGCTCGCTCGTCCGGTAATCCACCACCTGACGCAGGAACTTCGGGTCTACCTCCGAAATATCGGTCTCCGGCAGCGGGAACTTCTCGTTGGGCTTCTCGCCATACATCTCGAGATATTCCGGGCTGATGGCGTAGCGGCCGCGCGGCTGCTGCACCTCGAACGGCTCCTGGCGGCGGCTGACGCAGGCTGCCAGCAGCAGCGGCGTCATCGCGGCGAAAAGACGCCGCGTCGGGCGGGCGAGAGGCGAGGCGTTCGGCATATCGGAGGACATTGAGAAACAGCTCTGTTCAAATGCGGGCGATGACTAACGGGAATGCGGGGTCACGGTTCCCTGCGCCCCTGCGTCATGCGTTTCAAGATGGGCGGGATGGCCACGGCGCGGATTTGATGTGGCGGAAACATGGCCGACATCCGGTGTTGCCCTGGCGCAACGATCCCCACGGGAGCAGGAGGGCTCAGCTCTCGTCGGCTCGCATGCCGGCCATCAGGCCCAGCCTCTCCCGCGAGAACCAGCGGCCGAGCATCAGCGCGGCGACGATGGCGAGCGCGATCGCCAGACCGATCCAGATGCCCCGCCCGGCGAGCGGCGTCAGGAAGCCGAGCGCGGCCGAGAGCGGCAGCCCGATCGCCCAATAGCCGACCCCGGCGAAGATCATCGGCACGCGCGTATCGCCCAACCCGCGCAGGATCGAGGAGCCGACGACCTGCGCGCCGTCGGCGAGCTGGAAGATCGCCGCGAACAGCAGGAAACTCATGGCGAGCTGTGCGACCTCCGCCGCGCCGGGGCGGCTCTGGTCGAGGAAGGGCGTGACGAGCAGACCGGGCGCCAGCAGCATCAGCAGCGCCGTCAGCGCCATGAAGCCGAGGCCGAGCACGATCGCCACCGCCCCGGCACGCCGCACTCCGTCGCGATCCCCGGCGCCGAAGGCGCGCCCGACCCTGACCGTCCCGGCCTGGCCGATACCGAGCGGCACCATGAAGGTCAGCGAGGCGATCTGGATCGCGATCGCATGGGCCGCGAGCGGGGTGGCGCCGAGAAGCCCCATCAGGAAGGCCGCCCCGTTGAACACCACGACCTCGAAGGCGACGGTGACGCCGATCGGAAAGCCGATGCGCCAATAGGCCCGGTAGCGCGGCCAATCCGCAACCCAGAAGCGGCCGAACAGACGGTAGCGCCGAAAGCGCCGGTCGAGCGTCACCACGAGTGCCAGGCCCAGGAACATCAGCAGCGAGGCCATCGACGTCGCAAGCCCCGAGCCCGGCAGCCCCAGCGCCGGAAAGCCGAGATGGCCGAACATCAGGCACCAATTGGCGAAAGCGTTGAAGGGCAGGGCCAGCAGCACGACGAGCATCGCCCAGCGCGGCCGCTGCAGCGAGGCGACGAAGCCGCGCAGGCCGAGATAGAAGAAGAACGGCAGCAGACCCCATTGCAGGGTGCTCAGATAGGAGGCCGCCATGCGCGCCAGCACCGGATCCTGCCCGAGCCCGAGCAGGATCGCCTCGGCCTGCCAGAGCACGAGCCACATCGGCAGCGCCATTGTCACCGCCGCCCAGAAGCCCTGCCTCACCGTGCGGCGGACCTCCCGCACGGCATGGCGGTTCCTGCCCAGCTCGATCGCCGTCATCGGCGAGACCGCCGCCATCACCCCGATTCCGAAGATCAGGAACGCCATGTAGAGATTGCCGCCGAGCGCGCCCGCCGCCAGGGCCTGCGGACCGAGATGGCCCATCATCACCACATCCGTCGCGGTCATCGCCGTCTGCGCGACATTGGTCAGCACGAGCGGCCAGCCGAGCGTCAGCATGGCGAGCGCTTCCGCCAGCCAAGGCCGGCGCGCGGTGGCGCTCGGCGAGGCGGAGTCTGGCGCGAGAATAGGCAGGTCGATCGACATGGGACGCCGCTTCTAGCCCGCGCGCGCCTCGCGGGACAGCCATCCTGCGCGCGCAGGCAGATGCGTGCCGGACGGGTCGACAAGCCGCGAGGCGGCCTGCATCTTGCGTCGCCGGATGGGGAGATCACGGATATGAGCACCAATCTGCGGATCGACGGGGCACGGCTGACCGCGAGGCTCGCGGAGCTGGCCGCGATCGGCGCGACACCCGAAGGCGGCTGCCGCCGCCTGGCTCTGACCGACGAGGACCGGCAGGGGCGCGACTGGCTGGTGAATCAGCTCGAGGGCCTGGGCCTCGATATCCGCATCGACGCGATCGGCAATATCGTCGGCATCCTCAAGGGCCAGGAGGACGGCCCGGCCGTCATCATGGGCTCGCATATCGACACGGTCGGCACTGGCGGGCGCTATGACGGGGCGCTCGGCGTCGTCGCGGGGGTCGAGGTGCTGGCGGCTTTGCGCGATGCCGGGCTCGTGCCGAAGCGCGACCTCGCCGTGATCGCCTTCACCAACGAGGAGGGCGCGCGTTTTCACCCCGACATGCTCGGCTCCTATGTCTGGGCCGGCGGCATGAGCGTCGCGGCGGCCCATGCGGAGGTCGATTCGGACGGCGTCGGGCTCGGCGCCGAGCTGAAGCGCATCGGCTATGAAGGCGCCGAGCAGCCGGGCTTCCTGCCCGCCCATGCCTATCTGGAATATCACATCGAGCAGGGCCCGGTGCTGGAGAACGAGGGCGGCGGCATCGGCGCCGTCACCGGCATCCAGGCGATCGTCTGGCTGGAGTTGACCCTGAAGGGGCGCCCAAGCCATGCGGGCACCACACCGATGGCCTATCGCAAGGATCCGGGGCTCGCCGCGGCCCGCATCGCCATCTTCGCCAACGAACTGACGAAGACGATCCCCGGGCAGCTGGCCAATATGGGCGTGATCCGGGTTCAGCCGGCCAACGTCAACGTCGTGCCGGAGACGGTGACGATGACGCTCGATCTGCGCAATCCGGACGATGCTTCGCTCGCCCGCGCAGAGGAAGCGGTGCGGAGCTTCTGCGCCGAGCTGTCGGTGCGCGACGACATCGCGATCTCCTTCCGCGATCTCGCGCGCTTTCCGGCGACGCCCTTCGCCGAGCCGCTGATCGCCGAGGTCGAGCGCAGCGCGGCGGAATTCGGCTTGCCGGTGCGCCGCATGATCTCCGGAGCCGGCCATGACGCGCAGATGATGTCGCGCATCTGCCCGACGGCGATGATCTTCATTCCCTCCATCGGCGGGCTGTCGCACAACCCGGCCGAGTTCAGCACGGAGGACGACATCGTCGCGGGCGCCAACGTGCTGCTGAGCGCCGCCTGGCGCCTCGCCAACGCCTGAAGGACGATCCCATGACCGCCATCCCCTCGCTTTCGGCCGCCGAGCTCGGCCCGCTCTATGCCAGCCGCGAGCTGTCCCCCGTCGAGGTCGCCAAGGACGCTCTGGCGCGGATCGAGCGCTTCGAGCCTCAGATCAATGCTTTCGTGCTGCGGGACGAGGCCGTGACGCTCGCCATGGCCGAGGCCTCGCAGACGCGCTGGCTCAAGGGCGATCCGCTCGGCCCGCTGGACGGCGTGCCGGTGACGATCAAGGACAACATCGCCATTGCCGGCTGGCCGATGCGGCGCGGCTCGGCGCTGGCCTCGGATACGCCCTCGTCCGAGGACTCACCGGCGAGCGCGCGGCTGCGCGAGGCCGGAACCGTCTTTCTCGGCAAGACGACGATGCCGGAATATGGCTGGAAGGGCGTGGGCGACTCGCCGCTTTCCGGCATCACCCGCAACCCCTGGAACACCGGAACCGGGCCGGGCGGCTCCTCGTCCGGCGCCGCCGCCTGCGCCGCGCTCAATCTCGGCTGCATCCATATCGGCACGGACGGCGCCGGCTCCGTGCGCATCCCCGCCGCCTTCACCGGCGTCGTCGGCTTGAAGCCCAGCTATGGCCGCGTTCCGGCCTGGCCGATCTCGACCATGGGCTTTCTCGCGCATCTGGGGCCGCTCACCCGTACCGTGACCGACACCGCTCTGGCGATGAAGGTGATCGGCCAGCCGGACGAGCGCGACATGACTGCGATGACCGGCCGCCCGCCGGATTTCGTCGATGGGCTGAAGGGCGGCCTGCGCGGCCTTCGCGTCGCCTGGTCGCCGAAGCTCGGCCTTGACGTGCCGGTCGATCCCGAGATCGCCGCGCTCACACAGGCGGCTGCGAACATCTTCGCCGAACTGGGTGCCACGGTGGAGGAGGCCGAGCCGGGCTTCGCCGATCCGATCGAGACGCTGACGACGCTCTGGGCCGCGGGCGCTGCCCTGGCCTTGCGCGGCGTCGATGCGCAAGGCCGCGGGCGCATGGATCCCGGTCTCGTCGCGGTGGCCGAGCATGGCGAGCGGATTTCCTCGGCGGCTTATGTCGATGCGCTCCTGAACCAGCGCAACGCGCTCGCGCTGGTGATGGCGCGCTTCCATGCGCGCTATGACCTGCTGCTCACCCCGACCCTGCCGCTGCCGGCCTTCGAGGTCGGCCGCAACACGCCGGCCCATGGCGCCTATGGTGAGGACTGGACGCGCTGGACGCCCTTCACCTACCCCTTCAACATCACCCAGCAGCCGGCCGTCTCGGTGCCCTGCGGCCTTACCTCCGGCGGGTTGCCGGCCGGGCTGCAGATCGTCGGCGCTTTCGGCAAGGATGCTCTGGTGCTCCGCGCCGCGGCGGCTTTCGAGCAGGCCCGCCCCTTCGAACGGGTCGATGAGCCGATCAAATCGGTTTAATCCCGCTTTTTTCAAGCTTCGCCTTTATCGGGCAGCAATCGGGGTAAGGGGCCGGATTCCGGCCCCTTTTGGCGTTTGGCACGAAGCGTGCAGACGCGCACCGGGTCTCGGAGAGGCGCCGGAGCGTGTTGTCAGGCGGGATTTTTCTGCCCAAACTCGCGCCAAGGCTGCCCGCTCAGAGGCCGTCATCGCAGGGGAGTGACAGATGGATCGCAGGACGTTTCTGAAATCCGCCACCGGGGCCGGCCTCGCCGCCGCGACAGGCGGGCTCGCCATGCCCGCACTGGCTCAATCGGCCAGCAAGACCTTGCGGTTCGTGCCCCAGGCAAACCTCGCCAATTTCGACCCGATCTGGGGCACGCAATATGTCGTGCGCAACGCAGCCGCCCTGGTCTGGGATACGCTCTACGGCGTCGATTCCAAGTTCCAGCCGCAGCGCCAGATGGTCGAGAGCGAGGAGGTGTCCTCCGATGGCCTGACCTGGACGTTCAAGCTGCGCTCGGGCCTGAAATTCCATGACGGCTCGCCGGTGACCTCGAAGGACGTGGTCGCCAGCCTCGCGCGCTGGTCGGCCCGCGACCCGATGGGGCTGATGCTGCGCGCGATCCAGGTGGAGCTGGCGCCGGTCGACGAACTGACCTGGAAATGGGTGCTCAAGGAGCCCTATCCCAAGATGCTGCTGGCGCTGGCCAAGAACAACGCGCCCTGCACCTTCATCATGCCCGAGCGCATCGCCAAGACCGACCCCTTCACCCAGATCACGGAATATATCGGCTCCGGCCCGATGAAGTTCCTGAAGAGCGACTGGGTGCCGGGCGCCAAGGCGGTGTTCGAGAAATTCGCCGACTACAAGCCCCGCAGCGAAAAGCCCGACTGGCTCGCCGGCGGCAAGACCATGCTGGTCGATCGCATCGAATGGGTCATCATTCCCGACGCCGCGACCGCCGCTGCCGCCCTGCAGAGCGGCGAGGTGGACTGGTGGGAGACCCCGCTCGCCGACCTCGTGCCGACGCTGCGCAAGCACAAGGATATCAGCGTCGATATCGGCGATCCGCTCGGCAATATCGGCGCCTTCCGCATGAACCACCTGTTCCCGCCCTTCAACAATCAGAAGGTTCGGCAGGCCGTGCTGACGGCACTGAATCAGGAAGATTACATGCGTGCCGTCGTCGGCGACGACGACAAGCTCTGGAAGTCGCTGCCCGGCTTCTTCACGCCCGGCACCCCGCTCTACACCGAGCAGGGCGGCGAGATGCTGAAGAAGCGCAATGTCGCCGAGGCCAAGAAGCTGCTGGCCGAATCCGGTTACAAGGGCGAGCCGGTCGTCTGCGTCGTCGCGCAGGACATGGCGGCGACCAAGTCGATGGGCGACGTCACCGCCGAGTTGCTCAAGAGCATCGGCCTGAAGGTCGATTTCGTCGCGACCGACTGGGGCACGGTCGGCGCCCGCCGCGCCCAGAAGACCCCGCCGGACCAGGGCGGCTGGAGCATGTTCCACACCTGGCATGCCGGGGCCGACTGCGTGAACCCGGCCTCCTACACCGCGATCCGCGCCAATGGCGACAAGGCCTGGTTCGGCTGGCCGAACGTGCCGGCGGTCGAGACCGAGGTGACGAACTGGTTCAAGGCCAAGGATCTCGCCGAGGAGAAGGCGGTCATTGGCCGGCTCAACCAAGCGGCGGTCGAAAATGTCGTGTTCGCGCCGACCGGCTTCTACCTGAGCTACCAGGCCTGGCGGAAGAACGTCTCGGGCGTCACCAGCGGCCCGCTGCCGGTCTTCTGGGGCGTCAGCAAGGCCTGACCCCACAGGGTCCGGCGCGGGCGCGCTGCCCGCTCCGGCCGCGAAGTTGCACGCTTCGCCTTTCACGAAAGGCGGGGCCCGCACGACGACGGGCCCCGCAACGGTCTTTCAAAGAAGGTAATCGCCGCTCATGCTTGCATTCGTCGTCAGACGGATCGTCACCACCATCCCGGTGATGGCGTTCGTTGCGCTTTTCGTCTTCTCGCTGCTCTATGTCGCGCCCGGCGATCCTGCCGCGATCATCGCGGGCGATCAGGCCTCTCCCGCCGATGTTGAGCGCATCCGCGCCAGCCTCGGCCTCGACCGGCCCTATCTGGTGCGCTTCGGCGAATGGACCTGGCGGGTGATCCAGGGCGATCTGGGCACGTCGATCTTCACCAACCTGCCGGTGACCGAACTGATCCGCCAGCGCATCGAGCCCACCCTGTCGCTGATGGTGCTGACGCTGATCTTCGCCGTGGTGATCGCGGTGCCGATGGGCGTCATCGCCGCCTGGAAGGCGGGAACCTGGATCGACAAAGGTGCCATGGCCTTCGCCGTCTTCGGCTTCTCCGTGCCCGTCTTCGTCGTCGGCTACCTGCTGGCCTGGATTTTCGCGCTCCATCTCGAATGGCTGCCGGTGCAAGGCTACACCCCCCTCGCCAACGGTGTCTGGCCCTGGTTCAAGAACCTCATCCTGCCGGCGGTGACGCTGGGCCTGGTCTATATCGCGCTGATCGCGCGCATCACCCGCGCCACCATGCTCGAGGTGCTGCAGCAGGATTATGTCCGCACCGCGCAGGCCAAGGGCGTGGCGCAGAAGGACGTGCTCTTTCTGCATTCGCTGAAGAACGCCGCGGTGCCGGTCGTCACCATCATCGGCATCGGCATCGCCCTGCTGATTGGCGGCGCGGTCGTGACCGAGAGCGTCTTCGCCATCCCCGGCCTCGGCCGCCTCACCGTCGATGCCATCCTGCGGCGCGACTATCCCGTCATCCAGGGCGTCGTGCTGATGTTCAGCCTGGTCTACGTGCTCGTGAACCTGCTGATCGACCTCACCTACACCCTCGTCGACCCGCGGATCCGGTATTGACCATGTCAGCTCCCGCCACCTCCGCTTCCGCGCTGCCCGCCGCCGCCGAGCCGGTGAAGCCCGCCGCGCCCGGCTCCGCCGCGCGCTTCTGGCGCTATCTGCGCCGCCACCCCTCCGTCGCCGTGGGCGGCGGCCTGCTCGTATTGATGGCGCTGGTGGCGATCTTCGCCCCGCTGCTGGGCACCGTCGACCCGACGGCGATCTCTCCCGCGCGACGGACACGCGTGCCCTCCGAGCTGTATTGGTTCGGCACCGACATGCTGGGGCGGGACGTCTATTCGCGCGTGATCTACGGCGCGCGCGTCTCGCTGGTGGTCGGCTTTGCCGTCGCGGTCTTCGCCTCTGTGGTGGGTCTGGCCATCGGCCTCGTCGCCGGCTTCGTACGCTGGTCGGACGGCATCATCATGCGGATCATCGACGGCATGATGTCGATCCCGCCGATCCTGCTCGCCATCGCCTTGATGGCGCTGACCCGCGGCTCCATCGGCAACGTCATCGTCGCCATCACCATCGCCGAGATTCCGCGCGTGGCGCGCCTCGTGCGCGGCGTCGTGCTCTCGCTGCGCGAGCAGCCCTATGTCGAGGCGGCGGTGGCCAACGGTGCCCGCGTTCCGCGCATCATCTTCCGCCACATCCTGCCCAACACCTTCGCGCCGATGAGCGTGCAGGCCACCTATATCTGCGCCAGCGCCATGATCGTGGAAGCGATCCTCTCCTTCATCGGTGCCGGCGTGCCGCCCTCCACCCCCTCCTGGGGCAACATCATGGCCGAGGGCAGGGCGCTCTGGCAGGTGAAGCCGCATATCATCATGTTCCCCGCCATCTTCCTCTCGATCACCGTGCTGGCCGTGAACCTCCTCGGCGACGGGCTGAGAGACTCGCTCGACCCCAGGATCGCGAAAAGGCTGTGACCCGATCGCGGCCGCGCCCTCCGGCGCGGCCCGTCCTGCCGGCGAAGCAACCCTTGCCCCCCACTGCCGCTGCTTGACGCCGAAGCCACCCGCTCCGAGCCTGCCGCGGCTCGCTCGTCACGATCCCACGCACATTCAGCACGCTGCGGAAAGCCAGCCATGACCCATGATCTGATCCTCAAGGGCGCTCGCGTCATCGACCCGTCGCAGAAGCATGACGGCGTCATCGATGTCGCCTTCGCAGACGGCAAGGTCTCTGGCTTCGGACAGGATCTGAAGGGGGCCAGGGAAACCCGCGACCTCTCGGGCTACATCCTGACGCCAGGGCTCATCGACCTGCACACCCATGTCTATTGGGGCGGCACCTCGCTGGGCATCGACGCCGACGAGTTCTGCCGCATGTCTGGCGTCACCACCTCGGTCGATACCGGCTCGGCCGGGCCTGGCAACTGGCCGGGCTTCCGCAAGCATGTGATCGAGCAGAGCCAGGCCCGCATCCTCGCCTATCTCCATGTGTCCCATGCGGGCATCTACGGCTTCGACCATCGCGTCATGGTCGGCGAGAGCGGCGACATGCGCCTGATGAACCCGATCGATTGCGCCGAGGTCGCCGACAGGAACCGCGACCTGATCGTCGGCATCAAGGTCCGCGTCGGCCTGCACGCCTCGGGCGACCAGGGCACCAAGCCGCTCAACGTGGCGCTGCAGGTGGCCGAGGAGGTCGGTATGCCGCTGATGTGCCATATCGATCATCCGCCGCCATCCTATGAGGAGGTCATCGCCATGCTGCGGCCGGGCGATGTGCTGACCCACGCTTTCCGCCCCTTCCCGAATGCCCCCTGCACGGCACAGGGCACCGTGAAGCCGGAGGTGGTGGCGGCCCGCAAGCGCGGCGTCATCTTCGACATCGGCCACGGCAAGGGCTCGTTCTCCTTCAAGACGACGCGCGCCATGCTCGCCAACGGGTTCGAGCCGGATGTGATCTCCTCGGACGTTCACAAGCTCTGCATCGAGGGCCCGGCCTACGACCAGGTCACCACCATGTCGAAATTCCTCTGCATGGGGATGAGCCTCGGAAACGTCGTCGCCGCCTCGACCGTCAATGCCGCCATGGCCCTAAAGCGGCCCGAATACGGCTCGCTCAAGGTCGGCTCGCTCGGCGATGCGACGGTGCTCACCGTCAAGGAGGGTAAGTTCGACTATGTCGACGTCGTCGGCGAGCACCTGACCGGCGACCGCAAGATCGTTTCGGAGGGCGTCGTGCTGAAGGGCAAATGGTGGCACCCGAAGCGGACGAACAAATTCCCGAAGGCGGCAGGCTGAGTCGCAGAGTGGATGCGGTCGGAAACCCCGGCGTCATCCCGGACAAGCGGCGAAGCCGCGCCGCTCCGCGACCCATCGGAGGGCTCCGGCGCTCTTCGATGGATCCCGGAGCTCCGCTTCGCTGCGTCCGGGATGACTCGCGCTTTTCGACGAGCCGCCAGTCACGCCGGGAACCGTGATGCCAAAGGCCAGCTGGCGCCCCATGACCGCCGCCGACCTGCCGGCCGTCATGGCGATCGCCGCCGCCGTCCATCCGGCCTATCCGGAGGACCATGCGGTCTTCGCCGAGCGCCTGCGCCTCTTTCCCGAAGGCTGCCTGCTGCTCGACGGGCCGGAGGGTCTGCTCGGCTATCTCGTGAGCCACCCCTGGGATTGCGCCGCGCCGCCGGCGCTGGACAGCCTGCTGGGGGTGCTGCCGGCGCGGCCCGGCTGCTTCTACATTCACGACCTCGCGCTCCTGCCGGCTGCGCGAGGCAGCGGGGCGGGCAGCGCGGCCGTCACGGCCGTAGCCGATCTTGCGCTGCGCTCCGGCCTGCCTTGCCTGGCGTTGGTCGCCGTCGCCGGTTCGTCCGGCTTCTGGCAGCGCCATGGCTTTCGCGAACGGAATGTTCCTGCTCTTGCGGCGAAGCTCGCGAGCTATGACGATGCCGCCCTCTATCTCGAACGCCCGCTCGGCCCTGATGGGCCGAACTGAACCGAAGCCATCCGAAAACGGAGACGACGCCGATGAGCGCAGAACAGAAACTCGCGGAGCTGGGTCTCACGCTTCCCGCTGTCGTGGCGCCTATGGCGAATTACGTCCGCTTCAAGAAGGTCGGCGATCTCGTCTTCCTGTCGGGGCAGGGGCCGCGCCATCCGGACGGCTCGATTCCGAACGGCAAGGTCGGCCAGGAGTTCACCACCGAGCAGGCCTATGAGTTCGCCAAGAACACGGGCCTTGGTCTGCTGGCGGCGATGAAGGAAGCGGCCGGTTCGCTCGACAAGGTCGAGGTGGTGAAGCTGCTGGGCATGGTCAACGCCGTGCCGGAGTTCGGCGACCAGCCGAAGGTGATCAATGGCTGTTCCGACCTGCTCGTGGCGGTGCTCGGCGAGAACGGCCGCCATGCCCGCTCGGCGGTCGGCATGGGCTCGCTGCCAGGCAATATGCCGGTCGAGATCGAGGCGATCATCCGGGTGCTGCCGTGAGCGTGACCGCGACCACATCGCCCTCGCTCGACGCGAAGGCGGCGACGCCGCTCGCGGCCGAGATCGCGCGTGTCTTCGGCACGCCGGCCGTCGTGATCGACCTCGACAAGGTCGAGGCCAATATCGCCCGGCTTCAGGCCACCTGCGACGCGGCAGGGGTCGCCAACCGCCCGCATATCAAGACGCACAAATCGCCGGAGCTTGCGCGCCTCCAGATCGAGGCCGGCGCGCGGGGCATCACCTGCCAGAAGCTCGGCGAGGCCGAGGTGATGGCAGATGGCGGCATCGACGACATCCTGATCAGCTACAACATCCTCGGCGAGGAGAAGCTCGGGCGCCTCGGCGCACTTCAGCGCCGCGTGCGGATGATCGTCGCCGCCGACAACCCCGTCACCATCTCGGGCCTGCCCCGCGCTGCCGAGATCGCCGGGCGCGACCTCGAGGTCGTCGTCGAATGCGACACAGGCCGAAAGCGCGCCGGCGTCGAGACGCCGGGCGAGGCCGTCGAGCTCGCGAAGATGATCGCCGCCTCGCCGGGGCTCACCTTTGCCGGCTTCCTGATGTATCCGCCGGAGGATGGCTGGGAGCGCACACAGATCTTCCTCGACACCGCCAAGGCCGGTCTCGCCGATGCGGGGCTGGAAGCCGGCATTGTCTCCACGGGTGGCTCGCCGAATCTGCCGAACATCGGCAAGCTCAAGGGCTCGACCGAGCATCGCTCCGGCACCTCGATCTTCAATGACCGCATGCAGATGGCGGCCGGCGTCGCCTCGCTCGAGGACTGCGCGCTGACCGTCTATGCGACGGTGGTGAGCCGCGCCGGCGCCGATCGCGGCATCCTAGATTCCGGCTCCAAGACCCTGACGAGCGATACCGGCGGCCTGGAGGGCCATGGGCTGATCCTCGAATACCCCTCCGCCCGCATCGCCCAGTTCGCCGAGGAGCACGGCTTCCTCGATCTTTCCGGCTCCAACGAGCGGCCGGTGGTCGGCGAGATCGTGCGCGTGGTCCCGAACCATGTCTGCGTCGTGGTCAACATGGTCGACCGGCTGGTCACCGTGCGTGGCGACAGGCTGATCGGCGAGTTGCCAGTGGCGGCACGCGGCAAGCTGACCTGACCGCGGTCAGTTCTGCGAGATTTTGGAGCCCCGGAGCGAGAGATCGGCGCTGCTTTTGGCGTCGATCCTGCCGCTCGCCTTCAGCGTGATGTCGCGCCCGTCCAGCATGGTGTTGCCGTCCTTCTTGAGGCTCAGGGCGGCGGCACCGGACTTGACGGACACGCCATCGCCGGCGACGAGTTCGACGGTTTTTCCGCTATTCGCCTCGAAGCGGGAAAAGGCCGAGAGCGCCACCGCATTGCCGGTGAGCGAAAGCCCCTGCATGGTCCGCAAGGTGAGCGTGCTCTGCGCCTGCAACTCCAGCATGCCGCCCGATTTCAACGTGAAAGGACCGGCGGCGCTCAGGCTCAAGGCGCCGCTGCTGCGCAGGGTCACCCCGCTCGGCCCGACCTCGATGACCTGCCTCAGGGCCTCGACCTGCGCTTCCAGCGTCGCAATCCGGCGCAGAAGCGCCTCCGTTTCCGATGCCATACCCAGCCCCCGCCTGCGTCCAGCCGGAGCATCGGGCGGAAACGGCCAATGCACAAGCCTCGCACGCTCGCCCCGCGCCGCAGCCGGGCTTGACCGGTCTTCTCCTGCGAAGCCAGTGCGGACTAGGACTGCGGATGCCGCGCGTTCCACGCCGCCGCATACTCCGCGCAAAGCCGGTCGAGCTCCGCCCGGTCCGTCACGCCAGCCGGCCGCGCGCGCGAAGGCGAGGCCTGCTGGAACGGCACCGCGCGCTGATGCGCCACGCGCCAGAGCCGGCGCAGCTCGGCGAGCGGATCGGTGTGGTCGTCGACGCGGATGTCGAGGCTGGGCACCGGCTCGCCGGACCAGATGCGGATCGCGGCGGATTGCCGGCCACGCTTGTCGCCGCCCGCTTTCTCGCCGGCTTCCAGCGCCACCAGCAGCCTTTCGTCGAAATCCAGCGCCGAGGCCGCGACATAGGCCTTCAGCGTCTCCTGCACCACTTCGGGACCTGCGAGCATGTTCCCCGCCACGGAGATCTGCGGCCCGTCCACCGCGCCGCACCAGTCGATGCAGGCGGCGCCGGTATGGGCGGCGATCTTGCCGTCGCGGTCGATGACATGGAGCTGGCGATGCGCGCGGCCCTCATCGGCCGCAGTCAGCGCCGCGACGATCTCGAGCGCCGAGCGGCCTTCCTGCAGAAGCCTGAGGCCATCCACGCCATAGAGCGGATTGACGAAGGCCTGCGTCGCGATCGCCCCGACGCGCCCGCCGCCATAGGGCACGCGCGCGCCGACGGCGAAGGCGCAGGTGGAGACGGCGACGCCGAAGGCGCCGGTGGCGGCATCACGCGCGACGATGGACCAGGTCATTCGGCATGCCCTCAGCGGCCGGCGGCATAGGCCTGCATCAGACGCGGCGTCGCGGCCGCGCGCAAGAGGCCGTCATCGCTGCGCTCCGCGGCGGTGAGACGCCCCACCGTCCAGGCCGGCGCTTTCTCGACCTTGTGGCCGCGACGTTCCAGCTCGGCGAGAGCGGCGGCACCGATGCTCTCCTCAACCATGAGATGGCCCGGACGCGAGCCGCGCGGATAGAAGGAGGAGGGGCAATGCTGCGTGTGGAACAGCGGCAAATCGATCGCCTCCTGCAGGTTGAGGCCGTGATGGACGCGGCGCAGGAAAAGCCCGAGCTGCCATTGCTCCTGCTGGTCGCCGCCCGGTGTGCCGAAGGCGAGGCGCGGCTCGCCGTTCTCGAAGGCGAGGGTCGGCGTCAGCGTCGTGCGCGGGCGCTTGCCCGGCGCCAGCGAGGCCGGCAGCCCTTCCTCCAGCCAGAACATCTGTGCGCGCGAGTTGAGCGGGAAGCCGAGTTCCGGAATGACGGGCGAGGATTGCAGCCAGCCGCCGGACGGCGTCGCCGCGATCATGTTGCCCCATTTGTCGATGACGTCGATATGGACCGTGTCGCCCTTGCGGCCCGCCGCGACCATCGAGGCCATGGTCGGCTCGCCGACGGCGGCGCTGACCGAACCCGGCTGCTGCACCGCGCCGAGCGCCTTCATCGCCCGCGCCACCTGCTCCTCATAGCCCGGCACGATGCCGGGCCTCAGCTCCAGCGAAGCCTGCTCGCCGATCAATCCGCGCCGGCCGGCCGCGTAATCGGCCGAGAGCAGCGTCGCCAGCGGCACCTGCACGAAATCCGGATCGCCGTAATAGGCCTCGCGATCGGCGAAGGCGAGCTTCATGGCCTCGGTGACATGGTGGACGAATTCGGGGCTCGCCGGCCCCATGCCGGCGAGGTCGATCCCTTCCAGGATCTTCAGCGTCTGCAGGAAGACCGGGCCCTGGCCCCACGGGCCGATCTTGTGCACCTCCCAATCATGGTAGCGCACCGAAGCGGGCGCCTCGTAGCTCGGCTGCCAGCGCGCCATGTCGTCTGCGGTGAGCAGGCCCTTGTGACGCCGGCCCGACGAATCCATCACCTCCTGCGTGCGGCAGAAGCGGTCCATCGCCTCGGCGACGAAGCCCTTGTACCAGGCGTCGTAGGCCGCCTGGATCTGCTTCTGCCGGTCGGAGCCGGCGGCTTCCGCCTCGTCGAGAATGCGCCGATAGGTGGCGGCGGCCGCCTTGTTGGCGAAGAGTTTGCGCGCTTCAGGCACGTTGCCGCCCGGCAGATAGACCGCGCCGGAGCTCGGCCATTCGCCGGTGAAGAGATCGGTGAGCTCGCGGATCGAATCCGAAACGCGCGGCAGCATCGGATGCCCGTTCTCGAAATAGCCGATCGCCGGCTCCAGCACCTCGCGCAGCGTCAGCCGGCCGTGGTCGCGCAACAGCGTCATCCAGCCGCCGAAGGCGCCGGGAACGACCGTCGCGAGCAGGCCCGACCCCGGAATGAGGTCGAGGCCGAGGTCTTTGTAGGCTGCGATCGTCGCCGCCTGCGGCGCCGGCCCCTGCGCGCAGAGCACCTCCACCTTCTTCGTCTCGGCCGAATAGAACACCGCGGGCATGTCACCGGCCGGGCCGACCAGATGCGGCTCGACGACCTGCAGCACGAAGGCGGCGGCGGCACAGGCGTCGAAGGCATTGCCGCCCTTTTCGAGCATGGCCATGCCCGACGCGGTGGCGAGCCAATGCGTCGAGGTGACGACGCCGAAGGTGCCGAGGATCTCGGGGCGGGTGGTGAACATGGGCGTTTCCTGAAGACCTAGTTTTCTTTCGGATCGAGCGCGTCGCGCAGGCCGTCGCCGAGCAGGTTGAACCCGAGGACGCACAGAAAGATGCAGACGCCCGGCGCCACCGACATCCACGGCGCCTGCTCCATGAAATTCTTCGCGACGTTCAGCATCTGGCCCCATGACGGTGCCGGCGGCTGCTGGCCGAGGCCGAGGAAGGAGAGCGCAGCTTCGAGGATGATCGCCTGCGCCATGAACAAAGTCGATTGCACCACGATGGGGGACAGGGTGTTGGGCAGGACATGGCGGAACATCAGGCGCAGATCGCGCGCACCGACCGACCGCGCGCCCTCGACGAAATCCTCCGCCTTCACGCTCATCACCTGCCCGCGTACGAGCCGGATGAAGATCGGTACCGCCGACAGCCCGATCGCGATCATCGCATTGGTCAGCGAGGGGCCCAGCACCGCGGCGAAGGCGATGGCGAGGATCAGGAAGGGGCAGGCCAGCATCGCCTCGGTGAAGCGCGAGATCACGATGTCGGTCCACCCGCCATACCAGCCGGCGACGAGGCCGAAGGGGATGCCGATGGCGAGGGCGATCAGCACGGAGACGATGCCCGCGAGAAGCGAGGCGCGCGCCCCGAAGAACAGGCGCGTGACCTGATCGCGCCCCAGCTCGTCCGTGCCGAACCAGTAAAGCTCCGAGGGCGGCTTGCGGATGGCGAGGAAATTCGACTTGAACGGGTCCGCCAGCGGCAGGATGGGGGCCAGAACCGCCATTAGCACGAAGACCAGCACGAGGCTGCCGCCGATCAGCGCCGATTTG
>NZ_JBMDWH010000028.1:0-2403 GCF_048595345.1 Allobosea sp. | reverse complement strand
CAGGCCCACTGCCACGGACAGCTGTTCATGCTCGGCCGCGAAACGGCCGACGCGCTGGGGCGCCGGGCGGGGCCGGGGAGGTTCGGCGGCCGGCAGATCGGTCAGCCCCGCAAGCTCGCCCGCCGTCAGATCGCGCAGGCGGCGGCGCTCGGGCATGGTCAGGCGCAACGCGGCGAAGCCCTTCAGAATCGCGATGACGCAAGCGGCGGCCTCGGCCTCCGCCACTGGCCCGCGCCAATCGCGATCCGCCAGTTGTAGCGTCAGCAGGCCCGGCGCGACGCCGACCAGCCGGATATCGGTGGGAAAGGCATCGAGCGCGGAAGGCCCGCCATCATCGACGATGACACCGCATTTCGGCGGCAGGCCGGGGATCATCCGGGCTGCGGTCTCGATCGCACCGGCGAGAGCAAAGGCGTCGATGAAGGGGCTCGGCTCCGGCCCCGCCAGGGGCGAGACGAGCGTGATCCTCTGCGGCCCGTCGCCCTCATGCTCGTTGACCAGATGCTCGTCCAGCAGCGCCTTCACCAGTTGCAGATGACTCTGCGGCGTCACCCCGCGCAATTGAAGATTGGCGCGCGCCGAGATCTCGACGAGCCCGTTGCCGTGCGCGCGCGCCAGCGCCGCGATCCGCACCAGCTGCTCCGGCGTCAGCTGCGCCCCGGGCGGATGGAGCCGCACCAGCCAACCATCGCCGGTTTCCATGGGCTTCAGCGTGCTCGGGCACCAGCCGCGCCGCATCGCGGCTTTCGCGAGGGCGCTCATTCCGCCGCCTCCCGTGCCAGAAACGCCCCGACCGAATTGCGCCGGCTGGTCCAGAGCCCGCGCCGCGCCGCGTCTGCCAGTCGCGCCCGGATCGCGGCGGCGGCGGGCGCATTGGCGGCTTCGAGCTTCTCCCAGACCGCGGCATCGGCACACCAGGCCTCGAAAACGGCGTCGAACAGCCCGTCGCTGACCGCGTCGGTGCTGGCGGCGAAGACGAAGAGCGTATCGACCGCCTCGGCCAGCTCCGCCGCCCCGCGCCAGCCATGGGCGAGCTGCGCCGCGATCCAGCGCGGATGCGTCAGTCTTCCATGGACGATGCCGGCGATGTCCTCGGCCAGCGTCCTGGCGCTCGGTGTTTCCGGCCGCGAGCTGTCGAGGCTGTAGAGCGCGGGGTCAGCCCCCAGCGCCTTCGCCGCCGCCGCCAGCCCGCCGATCGCATCGGCCGCGCTCGTCGCCTCCAGAATGTCGCGGCCGGGCGTGTCGCTGACATGGATGAAGGCCTGCGCCGCGCGGATGCGTGCAGAGAAGCCGTCATCGGCTTCGGGAGCACCTTCCGGCCCGCCATAGGCATGGTCCGAGGCGGTAAGATAGGCCTCGCCCAACTCGGCGCGTTCGCTCCAGACCCCGTCCAGCGCCCGGTCGGCCATCGCCGCGCCATAGCGGCCGGGCGCGGCACCGAAGATGCGGGCGCCGTCCTGCCCGCGTCGCCGCGCCGCCGCCGGCTCGTTCCAGTCGTCAGGCTCGTCCAGCGCCGCGACCGCGCGCGAGGCTTGGTCGATCAGCCCGATCTGCGCCGGAAACGTGTCGCGGAAGGTGCCCGAAATCCGCAGCGTCACGTCGAGCCGCGGGAAGGAGAGCTTCGGCTGGGGCACGATCGAAAAGCCGGTCACGCGCGTGGAGGCGCTGACCCAGAGCGGCTCGACCCCCATCAGCGCCAGCGCATGGGCAATGTCCTCGCCGCCCGAGCGCAGGGTCGGCGAGGCCCAGAGATCCATGATGATCCGTCGCGGATAATCGCCCTGCTCCTGCAGATGGCGCGAGACGACGGCCTCAGCCGCCTTCTTCCCCAGCCGCGCCGCGGCGCGCGTGGGGATCGCCCGCGGGTCGAGCGTCGAGAGATTGCGGCCGGTCGGCAGCACGTCCGGCCGGCCGCGTTGCGGCGAGCCGGCGGGACCGGGCGGCACGAAACGGCCGTCGAGGGCGGCCAGCAGATTTTCGCGTTCGCTCGCGGCCGAGGCTGGATCGGCTTGTGAGCGGCCGAAGACATGCAGCCCGTCGCGGAAGGGCAGTTCGGCGATGTCGCACAGATGCGCGTCGAGCCGCGTCAGCGCCTCGCTCATCGCCATGCCGGGCGTGACGCCGCAGGAGGCGGCGAGCCCGCTCGCCTCGGCCCGCGAGCGGATCTCGGCCGCCACGAGATCGGCGCGGCGCGGATCGAGCACCTGAGCTTGCGAGAATTCCTCGACAAGATCGCGCAGCAGCGCGGTTTCGCCCGCCGCTTCGGCTTCGGCCAGCGGGGGCGGCAGATGGCCGAGCGTCACCGCCGAGAGCCGGCGCTTGGCCGGCGCGGCCTCGCCCGGATCGTCGACCACATAGGGGTAGATCACCGGCAGACCGCCGACCGCCAGGCGCGGCCAGCAG
>NZ_JBMDWH010000027.1:0-38304 GCF_048595345.1 Allobosea sp. | reverse complement strand
GAACGCAGTTGAACGGACGCCGCTCACCCGGTCGAGGGTTCCGGGTTCGCACCTTCGGCGCGCCCCGGAATGACAGGCGAGAGTCCTCACAGCCGCTTCGCCACCTCTTCCAGCATCACTTCGGTGGCGCCGCCGCCGATCGACTGGACGCGGGCGTCGCGGGTCATGCGCTCGATGGTGCTTTCGCGCATATAGCCCATGCCGCCATGGAACTGCAGGCAATCATACATCACCTCGTTGACCAGTTCGCCGCAATAGGCCTTCACCATCGAGACTTCGCGAGTCGCGTCGAAACCCTGAGCGTCGAGCCAGGCGGCGTGATAGACCAGCTGGCGGCCGGCCTCGACCTTGCCGGCAAGGTCGGCGAGGCGCTGGCGGATGGCTTGCTTCTCCCAGAGCGGCGCGCCGAAGGCCTTGCGCGTCTTCACATAATCCAGCGTCAGGTCGATGGCGGCCTGGGCCTCACCGATCGCCATGGCGCCGATCACGGTGCGCTCGTTCTGGAAATTGCTCATGATCGCGTAGAATCCGCGCCCTTCCTGCCCCAGCAGGTTCTGCGCCGGCACGCGGCAATCGACGAAGGAGAGCTCGGCGGTGTCGGATGAGCGCCAGCCATGCTTGTCGAGCGCGCGGGAGACCGAAAAGCCGGGCGTGCCCTTCTCGACGAGGAAAATCGAGACCGATTGCGAGGGCCTGGCGGACAGGTCGGTCTTGGCGGCGACGCAGTAGAGATCGGCATGGACGCCGTTGGTGATGAACATCTTGGCGCCGTTCAGCACGTAATGATCGCCCTCGCGCCGGGCCGTGGTGCGGATCCCCTTCACGTCCGAGCCGGCATCGGGCTCGGTGACGGCGACCGCGACGATCTTCTCGCCCGCGATGACGCCGGGAAGATAGGCGTCCTTCTGCGCCTTGGTGCCGGCATTGGCGATGTGGACCGAGGCCATGTCGGTGTGGACGAGGGCGGTGATCGCCACGCCCGAAAAGGTCGAGCGGCCGAGTTCTTCCGCCAGGATCACGGTCGCCAGCGTGTCCATCTCCGAGCCGCCATATTCGGCGGGGTAGCGGATGCCGAAGAAGCCGAGCTCGCCCATGCGACGCAGCACCGCGCGCGGGACGAAGCCGTCCTCCTCCCACTGCGAGGCGTGCGGCTTGATCTCGGTCTCGACGAAGCGACGCACCTGATCGCGCAGCGCCTCGTGCTCCTCGGTGAAATAGGGCGAGCGGCGGGGGCTCTCGCCCGCGAGCTTCTCGACGGCCGACATGGCGTTCCTCCTGCTTGACCGCAGCGCTGCGATCGGACTACCTACCGGACGGTAGGTGAAATCGGCGATGCGATCAAGCCGGTCGCCTTCTCCTCAGCCCTCATCCTGAGGAGCCGCGAAGCGGCGTGTCGAAGGACGGTCCAGCGCGCTCTGGAGTATCCTTCGACACGCGATCTGCGATCGCTCCTGAGGATGAGGGCTGAGCCGAACTCGATGGGGCCAATCGGCATGACGGATACCGCGGCAACGATGACTCCATCCCATCCCCCGCTCGCGGAGATGATCGCGACGCTGCGCGAGAAGCATGGCCTCATCGCTCAGGGCGGCGGGGACAAGCTCCGCGCCCGGCACGAGGCACGCGGCAAGATCATGGTGCGCGAGCGGATCGACCTCCTGGTCGATCCCCAGACGCCCTTTCTCGAATTGTCGCCGCTGGCGGCGCATGGGCTCTATGGCGGCGAGGTGCCCGGAGCCGGAATCGTGACCGGGATCGGCATCGTCGCCGGCCGGGCCTGCATGCTGATCGCCAATGACGCGACGGTGAAGGGCGGCTCCTTCTTCGCCGAGACCGTGCGCAAGCATCTGCGGGCACAGGAGATCGCCGAGGAGCATCGCCTGCCCTGCCTCTATCTCGTCGATTGCGGCGGCGCCTTCCTGCCCGAGCAGGACCGGGTCTTTCCGGACCGCGACCATTTCGGCGGCTCCTTCTACAACCAGTGCCGGATGTCGGCAGCAGGCATCCCGCAGCTCGCCATCGTCTTCGGGGCGGCGACGGCGGGCGGGGCCTATATCCCGGCGCTCGCCGACCAGGTGATCATGGTGAAAGGCACAGGCCGCATCCATCTCGGCGGTCCGCCGATCGTGAAGGCGGCGATCCGCGAGGAGGTCGATGGCGAGACGCTGGGCGGGGCGGAGATGCAGACGCTGGTCTCCGGCGTCAGCGACCATATCGTGCCGAGCGAGATGGAGGGCCTCGCCAAGCTGCGCGAGATCGTCGGCGCTCTCGGTGCCATCGGCCAGATCGCGCCGCCGCCGCAGGCGCCCGCCGCGCCGAAGCTCGACCCGGCCGAGCTGGTCGACATCGTGCCGACCGACCTGCGCCGGCCCTATGATGTGCGGTACGTGATCGGCCGCATGATCGATGCCAGCGCCTTCAGCGAGTTCAAGCCGGATTACGGGGCGACGCTGGTCACCGGCTTCGCCCATATCCACGGCTATCCGGTCGGCATCCTCGCCAATAACGGCGTGCTGTTTTCGGAAAGCGCGATCAAGGGCGCGCATTTCATCGAGCTTTGCGACCAGCGCCAGATCCCGCTGCTCTTCCTGCAGAACATCACCGGCTTCATGGTGGGCACGCAGGCCGAGCGTGGCGGCATCGCCAAGCATTCGGCCAAGCTGGTCTATGCTGTCTCGAATGCGCGGGTGCCGAAATACACCGTGCTGATCGGCGGCTCCTATGGCGCCGGCAATTACGGCATGTGCGGGCGGGGCTTTCGGCCGCGTTTCCTGTTCTCCTGGCCCAATGCCCGCATCGCGACGATGAGCCCGGAGGTGGCGGCAACCGTGGTGACCGAGCTGCGCCGCCAGTCGCTGAAGGGTGCTGGGGACGAAGCCGTCCTCGCCGCGCTCGATGCCAGGACGCGGGCGCAGTTCGAGGAGCAGAGCGACCCTTATTATGCCACCGCGCGGCTCTGGGACGACGGCATCATCGAGCCCGCCCAGACCCGCGACGTGCTCGGCCTGTGCCTCGCCCTCGCCGCCGGCGAGCCCCGGGATAGGAATCCGCGGCCCGTGTACAGGATGTGAGCCCAGCATGTTCTCCACCATCCTCATCGCCAATCGCGGCGAAATCGCCTGTCGGATCATCCGCACCTGCCGCAGGCTCGGCATTCGCAGCATCGCGGTGTATTCGGACGCAGATGCGAATGCGCCGCATGTGCAACTGGCCGACGAGGCCGTCCGGATCGGCCCCTCGCCGGCGCGGGACTCCTATCTGCGAGCCGACCGGATTATCGAGGCGGCGCTGACGACAGGCGCGCAGGCGATCCATCCCGGCTACGGCTTTCTCTCCGAACGGCTCGACCTCATCGCCGCCTGCCAGGCCGAGGGCATCGCCTTCATAGGCCCCTCCTCAGCGGCGATCGAGGCGATGGGCGACAAGATCCGCTCCAAGCAGATCGCGCGGGAGGCGGGCGTGCCCGGCGTGCCCGGCTATGACGGTGCCGACCAATCGCCGGAGACGCTGAGGCGCGAGGCGCTGCGCATCGGCCTGCCGGTGATGGTCAAGGCCTCGGCCGGCGGCGGCGGCAAGGGCATCCGCAAGGTGAAGAGCGAGGCCGATCTCAACGCCGCGATCACGACGGCGAGCCGGGAGGCGGAAGCGGCTTTCGGAGACGGGCGCCTCCTCATCGAAAAGTTCGTCGGCCAGCCGCGCCATGTCGAGGTGCAGGTGGCCGGAGACCGCCACGGCACCATCGTGCATCTGTTCGAGCGCGACTGCTCGGTGCAGCGGGCGAACCAGAAGCTCATCGAGGAAGCGCCGGCGCCGAATCTGAGGCCCGAGACGCGCGCGGCGCTGCATGCCCATGCGCTGACGCTCGCGCGCGCCATCGCCTACGACAATCTCGGCACCGTCGAGTTCCTCGTCGATGCGGCGACGCAGGAGGTGTTCTTCCTCGAGATGAACACGCGGCTGCAGGTCGAGCATCCGGTGACGGAGGCGATCACCGGGCTCGATCTGGTCGAATGGCAGATCCGGATCGCCGCCGGCGAGAGCCTTCCGGCGCGGCAGGAGGAGATCGTCTGCACCGGCCATGCCATCGAGGCGAGGCTGACGGCCGAGCGGGCCGATGAGGGCTTCCGGCCCGACACAGGCGCCATCCGCTTGTGGCGGGAGCCGGCCGGGCTGCGTGTCGACACCGGCGTGGAAATGGGCAGCGTGGTTTCGCCCTTCTACGATTCGATGCTCGCAAAGATCATCGCCCATGGACGGGATCGGGACGAGGCGCGGCGCAGGCTCGCCGATGGGCTGGAGCGCATGACGGTTCTGGGGCCGGCGACGATCAGGCCCTTCCTGGTCGAGGCGCTGCGCGCGCCGGCCTTCGTCGCCGGCGAGGCGACGACATTGTTCATCGGCGCGACCTGGCCGCGGGGCTGGGGCGGGCCGGCCACCGATCCGGCCCAGCGCGATGCGGTCGCGGCCGCGATCTGGCTCGCGTCACGGCCGGCGATCGTGGCAGGCCCCTGGGGCGGGCTCGGCGGGTTTCGCCTGCTGGCGCCGGCGGGGCGGCCCGGCACCAGCCATCTGGCGCTGACGGGGGCCGGCGAGACCCGGCGCATCGCCGCCGCCGATCTCGGCGGTGGTCTCTGGAGCATTTGCGGGGCGGCGGGAGAGATCCTCGTCGGCGCCGAGCGGCAAGGCGGTGGTGCCGATTGGAGAGTGACGCTGGATGGTCGCGCCCTGCCCGCGCTGGCGCAGGTCGAGGATCACGGCGTCTTTCTTCGTTTCGGCGCCTTCGAGGGCTCTATCGGGATCGCCCTCGCCGTGGCGGCGGCCGCCGCCGGCCGGGCGGCGGGCGGGGCCGGCGGCGATGCACTGCGCGCCGCGATGCCGGGCACCATCGCCGCCCTGTCCGTATCGGAAGGCGAGCGTGTCGCGGCAGGACAGGTCGTCGCCGTGCTGGAGTCGATGAAGCTGTTCATGGAGATCAAGAGCCCGATCGACGGGGTCGTCTCGCGCGTGGCGACGAAAGCGGGCGCGACGGTCGCGGCCGGCGATCTCATCCTCACGCTGGCATCAGACGAGACGGCGGGCGCGGCGGGGTAAAATCCTCGTCACGCAACGGAACCCAAGGCCATCATCAGCCCTTGTTCATCTTGGCGCCTCCATGATGGCGCCGAATCTCGCTCGGTTGGCCGGGCCATGCACGGGAAGGACAGGATGTCGCTCAGGAAACTCACCCTCGCCGTGCTGGCGGGCGCCACGGTTCTGGCGTCCATGCCGGCCGGCGCGCAGTATTACGACCCCTACCGGCCGCCGGCGCCGCGCTACGACGACGATTACCGTTACGAGCGCCGCCCCCCGCCGCCGCGCTACGAGGACGAGTATCGCCGGCCGCGTTACGACGACGGCTATCGCCGACCCGATTACGGTCGCCCGGATCGCGGCTATGATCCGGCCCCGCGGGGCGCGATGTGCGTGACAAGCCGCGGCACCTGCCCTGCTCCGCCGATCCAGCGCGGCTCGCCCTGCCGCTGCGACATTCCGGGCTTCGGCGTCAAGCGCGGCGCTGTACAGTAAGCCCGGTCCGGCGCCCGCAGCCTCAGCGGCGGCGGGCGCTTTCCGTTCCCAGATAGCAGATGCCCTCCCCCGGATGCGCCGTGGGGTTGGGGAAGATGATGAAGCCGTCGCGCGGCATCGGCACGACGGTTCCATCCGCCCGGCGGGCGATGGGCGTGCCCTTCGCCACGCGGTCGCCCGTGCGCCAGCTCCCTTCGAGACGATCCCCTTGCGCCTCGCAGATCACGAGGTCGTCCATGTGGACCACGGTCCTCCGCTCCGCTCGCGGTGGGTCCTCGTCGGTCAGGCCGCAATGGGCGAGCACGTTGCGGATCGCCGCATAGCCCACATCGACCGAGACGGGATCGTCGTGACGGCCGCATTCGAGCGTCACGCCATAGCCGCCGGCGAACCGCATGAACTCCGTCGTGCCGAAGCCCTCGGTGACCGCCAGGCGCGGCAGATCGAGCCTCTCGCGCGCCGCGATCAGCCGGACATAGATGTCCAGCCAGCCATGGATCATCAGCTCGACGCCGAGCGCGCCGGCAAATTCCATCTCGGCGGCCGCATGCCGGAACGGCTCCAGAGCGCCGCGATTGTCGTCCGGACCGAAGAAGACGAAGGGCACGCCCTCCCCGCTGAAGGAATGCACATCCAGCAGCGCGTCATGCGCGCGCAGGATGGCGGTGAGGCGGTTGCCGATGCGGTCCTCGTTGTCGACCGGTTGCGGCCGCTCGCGAAGGTCGCGGTTGAGATTGCGGTCGCCCTCGCGGGTGTTCTGCCGATAGGCCTTCGGATTGGCGACCGGCAGGAAGGTGACCTCCCCGCGCGCGATGCGGACGCGGCCCTCCCGGCAATCCGCGATCACCCGGGCGATCGCCTGCGGCCCGCAGGTCTCGTTGCCGTGGACGGCCCCCATGACGAGCAGCTTCGGCCCGGCTTTTAGCCCATGGAAGCCGATGGTTTCGAGCGGAGGATCGTCCGCGTCTGAAGGCGTGCCGGAGAGCTTTTCTGCGAGCATCATGTCAACCGTCTCGGGGGATGGCCCGGCACCCCTGGACCGGAGCATCCTCGCGGGCATCTCGCGAGGATGGCCCTTGCGCCGGCGGCGGGCAAGCAGGGCTGGACGAGGACCGCCCGTTCCTTGTGGAACCAACGCCCTCTGCACCGCATTGGTCCGCCAGCCCCCTTTGCGAGCCGCCGCCATGAGCGCATCTGCTGCCATCGAACCGATCTCCGTCCAACGCGCCGCGGCGAAGCTTGCGGGCGCGGTCGGCGCAACGGCTTCGCGCCGGAAGCGCGCAGCGACGGTTGCGAAGCCGGCTACCGCCCAGCGGCTCCGGCGGGCGAGGCCAGAGGACCTGACCATCACCCGCATTCGCCATGGCCGCTTCTTCGGCTATCGCGATGCGGAAGGCCGCAAGATCACCGATGAGGACACGCTCGCACGGATCCGCTCTCTGGCCATCCCGCCCGCCTATCAGGATGTTCGCATTTCGGCCGATCCGCGCACGCATCTGCAGGCGATCGGACGGGACGAGGCCGGGCGCACGCAGCATCGCTACCACCCCGACTGGGAGAAGGTGCGCGAGCGGCGAAAGCTCAAGCGCCTCGCCCAGCTGATCGCGGCGCTGCCCAAACTCAGGGCGCAGATCGCCGTCGATCTCAAGGCGCGCAGCCTCACCCGGGACAAGACTTTGGCCTGCGCGGCGGCGATCATCGACCGCTGCCATATCCGGGTCGGCAACGAGACCTATGCCAGGACCAATGGCAGCCATGGCGCCTCCACGCTGCTGAAGCGGCATGTCACCCTCTCCGGCAGCACGATCGCGCTGCAGTTTCGCGGCAAGAGCAGCAAGGACGTCGCCTGCTCGCTGACCGATGCGGCCCTGGCGCGCGCCATCGCCCGCATCGCCACTTTGCCCGGCCAGCGCCTGATGCAGTATCGGCGCGACGACGGAACGGCCGCGCCGATCCACGCTTCGGATATCAACGATTATCTGAAGCGCGTCAGTGGCCTGCCGATCAGTTGCAAGGATCTGCGGATGCTCGCGGCCAACGCCGCCGCCGCCGAGCTGCTGCTGGCGGCCGAGGAGGTCGTGAGCGAGACCGGCAAGAAGCGCCAGCTCGCCGATATCATGCGGCAGATCTCGGAGCGGCTGGCCAACACCCCGGCCGTGGTCCGCAAGAGCTATGTCCACGCCATCGTGGTCGAGGCCTATGCCAGCGGGCGGCTGCAGCGCAGCTATGCCCGCGTGCGCGCCAGCGGTCGCTGCTCGCGGATCGAGCGCGCGCTGGCGTTGCTCGCGGCCTGAGCGGGAACAATCGCCGCGCGCGGCGCTTGCTCTCCCGACCGGGCAGCGACGCCCATCCGCAACAAGGAGACGATCCCATGGACCCCCGCGAACCCCAGCGCGACAAGGCCGAAACCGGCGACGACACCGCTTCGGTCAGCCTCTACGAGGCCGAGATCACCGCCGACATGCCCGATACCCGCCGCGTCAGCGACCTGACCAATATCCATGACGCCGGCAGCGACGCCAACGACACCGAGGACGGGTTGACCGAATCCGAGGAAGCCGTCCGCCAGGCAGCGGAGGACATTCCGACCGGGGCCGACCCTGCAGGACGGCGCGACAGCGTGCCGGTTTTCGATCGCGGCTCGCTGCCGCCAAAGGTCTGACGGCACTCCGGCCCGGCGCGAAGCGGCTCGCACAGCCATTGCGGTCTTGACTTCTGGAATAGCCATCTCCGTCGTCGTCCGCGCGCCAATATCCTGATTTCTTTCAGGAAAATATTGTCTTTCTGGCGCGGAACCGACTCGGGCACGACGGCGTTTCCCCACCGCTCCGGACCAGGGAACCGCATCCACCGGGATGCGCAGGGTGCCGGACGACGCTGAGACGCCCGTGGAGAGGGATATGGACGAAGATCGTATCAAGCGGATCGCCCGGGCGATGTGCCGGGCGGCGCGGCTCGATCCCGATAAGCCCGCCGATGAGAGCGCGAGCTTCACGATACCGATGCAGGACTATGACGCCCCGGCCGAGCAGCCGGCCTGGATGCTGTTCCGCAAGGAGGCGACGCTGTTCGCGGCGCAGAACCGGGAGATCGTGCAGGCCCTTTGAGGCCGGCACCGGAAAGCGGCCACCCGCAGCATGCGGCGGTGGTCATCAAAAGGCCCGGTCCCCCTCGCGGAGGCCGGGCCTTTTTACATCGCTCGACGGCAGTCCTGCCGCGCGTTCAGAGCGCCTTGAAGCTGGGGTAATGACCGCGGAAGCTGCTTTCCAGGATACGGCCGCCGCCGCGCTGCTTCAGGATCTCCGCAGCCGCGAGGCCGATCCCGGCAGCATCCGCCGGATCGCCCTCGGCCGTCGCCGTGACCGTTTCGGCGCCGTCGATGGAGGTGATCTGGGCGAAGAGCGACAGGCGCCCATCCTGCCAGTCGGCGAAGGCGCCCACCGGCAGGCTGCAGCCGGCGCCGAGCGCATGCATCATCGCCCGCTCGGCCTCGACCTCGGCGCGCGCCTTGGGGCATTCGATCGCCTTGAGCACCGCAATCACCGCCTCGTCCTCGGCGCGCGCCTCGAGCCCCAGCGCACCCTGTCCGACGGCATAGGGAAACTTCAGCGGGTCGAGCACCTCGGAGGTCGCGCCATCCATGCCGAGGCGGCGCAACCCGGCATGGGCCAGGATCACGGCGTCCAGTCCGTCCTCGCCGTCGATCTTGGCCAGGCGCGGCCCGACATTGCCGCGGATCGGCACGACGGTGACGTCGCGGCGCAGGCTAAGGATCTGGGCGCGGCGGCGCAGCGAACCGGTGCCGACGCGGGCGCCCTCGCGCAGCGTCGCCAGGGTGGCGCCGCAGAGTCCGTCGCGGGCGTCCTCGCGCGGCGGCACCGAGGCCAGAACCAGCCCCTCATGCAGCGTCGTCGGCAAATCCTTCAGCGAATGGACGACGAAATCGACCTCTCGCGTGACCAGTTGCTGCTCGTGCTCGATCGCGAAGACGCCGACCATGCCGAATTCGTGGAATTCGGATTTGCGGTCCTTGTCGGCGATGGTCTGGATCTGGTGGAGGGTGAACTCCGTGTCCGGAAACCGTGCCTTGATCAGCTCCATCACGTGATGGGTCTGGGCCATCGCCAGCGGGCTGCGGCGGGTGCCGATCCTCAGATGCATGCTCTCACAACTTTCGCACCGATTCCGTGCCCGCGAGGGCCGGTGTGCCGCCGGCTATATCAGCCAGCGCGGGGCCTGACGAGTGCGCCGGAGGGCCGTGTCGCCGCAGGACCTCCAGAGCGCCGGCGAGCACCGCGTCGATCCTGCGGTCCGCCATCTGCGAGACGTTGAAACGCATCATCGCGCCGGCGGTCTGGCTGGCGCTGAAGACATTGCCCGGCGCCAGCACCACGCCCTCGGCCAGCGCCAGCTTCGAGAGCTGCGCCGCATCCAGCCCGCCCGGCAGCGCGCACCAGAGATAGAAGCCGCCGCGCGGCATCAGCCATGGCCGGATGCCGAGCGTCCCCAGCCGTTCCGCCACCTCGCGGCGGGTGCCCGCGAGCCGCCGCCTCACCTGCTCGAGATGCTTGCGATAGCCGCCGCCGGCGAGAAGCTTAGCCACCAGCCCCGCCGCCACCGGGCTCGGCCCGCCGAAATTCGTGGCGATCTGGAGATCGACGACGGCCTCGACGAGGTCGGGCCGGGCCGCGACATAGCCGCAACGCACCGAGGCCGAGAGCGTCTTGGAAAAGCTGCCGATGCGAATGACGCGGTCGAGCCCGTCCAGCAGCGCCAGCCGCGCCGAAGGCTCCGGCTCGAAATCGGCGAAGATCTCGTCCTCGACGATGGTCAGATCGTGCCGAGCAGCGATGGCGAGGATGCGATGCGCCCGGCTCGGCGAGAGCGTCGCGCCGGTCGGGTTGTGAAGCGCGGCATTGGTCAGATAGAGGCGCGGCTTTTCCCGCGCGACCACGGCCTCGAAGGCGGCGGGATCCGGTCCCGTCTCCGCATAGGGCACGCCGACGACACGGGCGCCATGGGCCCGCAGCAGGGCCTGGAAATTGAAATAGCAGGGATCGTCGATCAGCACCGCATCGCCCGGCCGCAGCAGCAGCCGGCAGACCAGATCGAGCGCCTGCGTGCCGGAGCCGGTGAGAACGAGCTGGTCCGGCGCCAGCTCCAGCCCCTCTTCGGCAAAGCGCCCGAGCAACAGCCCGCGCAAGGCCGACGAGCCGCGGGTGCTGCCGTAATCGGCCAGCAGCGCGTCATCCGCCCGCGACAGCGTCCGCAAGGCGCGGCGCAACCCCTCATGCGGCATCCACCCGGCCGGCAGCCAGCCGCAGCCCGGCTTCAGCATGGCGTCCGACGCATCGAGGGACTGGCGCGAGACCCAGAAAGGATCGACCGCGCGGGCCTCGGGAGCGGCGGCGGCACCCAGTGGCACCGTCGGCCCGGCGCGGCCGGTCAGGTAATAGCCGGCGCCGGGCCGGGCGCGGACGAAACCTTCCGCCACCAGCCGGTCATAGGCCTCGGCCACCGTCGAGGGCGAAAGCTCCAAGGTGGCTGCGAGGCGCCGGATCGAGGGCAGGCGCTCCCCGGCGCCGGCCCCCCGCGCTACCGCGCGCGCCTTGATCGCGGCCATGGCCTGCTCGGTGCGGCTGCGGCGGAGACGGGTCATCCCTGGTCCCGATTGTCTGGTTGGCGTCACCATACAGTTTGCATCAACCGTGCGGAATTGTCCCTGTCGCGGCACTCTTGCCTCCGGCAGGGTCGGCGCTTCTTTTCGAAAGGTCGCAGCGTGCGTTCAGGACGAGGCTGGGTCAGCGGTTTCATCGGCGTCGTGATCTTCAGCGGCTCGCTGCCGGCGACGCGGCTGGGCGTAGCGGGCTTCTCGCCGCTGTTCCTGACCTCGGCGCGGGCGGTGATCGCGGCGCTGCTCGGGGTCGCCTGTCTTGCGCTGCTGCGTCAGAGGCGGCCCGAGAGACAGGACCTGATCCCGCTCGCCATCGTCTCGCTGGGCGTCGTCATCGGTTTTCCGCTGCTGACGGCGCTCGCCCTGCAGCACATCACGGCAGCGCGCTCGATCGTGTTCATCGGCCTGCTGCCGCTGGGCACGGCGGTGTTCGGGGTGCTGCGCGGCGGGGAGCGGCCGCGACCCGCCTTCTGGCTGTTTTCCCTGCTCGGCAGCGGCACGGTCGCGGGCTTCGCGCTGGTGCAGAGCGAAGCCGGCTCGCTGGCGGGGGATCTGCTGATGCTGGGCGCAATCCTGCTCTGCGGGCTCGGCTATGCTGAGGGGGCGACACTCTCGCGCAAGCTCGGCGGCTGGCAGGTCATTTCCTGGGCGCTGTTGCTGTCGCTGCCGCTGATGGCGGGGCTGGCGATGTGGCAATGGCCCGCCTCTTTCGGCGGGATCGGCCTGCCCGCCTGGCTTGGGCTCGCCTATGTCTCGGTGTTCAGCATGCTGGTCGGTTTCGTCTTCTGGTATCGCGGGCTGGCGCTCGGCGGCATCGCCGGCGTCGGGCAGCTGCAATTGCTGCAGCCCTTTCTCGGGCTGCTGCTCGCCGGGCTGATCCTGGGCGAGCCGATCGCCTGGACGATGATCGCGGCGACGGGCCTCGTGGTGCTGAGCGTCGCGGGGGCCAAGCGCTTCGCCTGAGGGCGATCCCGACCGTTCGCTCGACGGCAGGGCGGAACAACCGGCCGTCAGCCCGGATGCTTGTGGATCGGGTCGACCCAGTAGACCGATTCCGGTTTCTCGACGGGATCGACATCGGTGATGTTCACCACCACCGCCTCGTTGTCGGAGCGGACGAGGACGCATTCCAGCACCTCGTCGGGCTTGGCGTTGATCTCCTGATGCGGGACGTAAGGCGGCACATAGATGAAATCGCCCGGATCGGCCTCGGCGACGAATTCAAGTTTCTCGCCCCAGCGCAGCCGCGCCCGGCCGCGCACGACATAGATCACGCTCTCCAGAGGCCCGTGATGATGCACGCCGGTCTTGGCGTCGGGCTGGATCGAAACCGTGCCGGCCCAGATCTTCTGGGCACCGACGCGGGCATGGTTGATCGCCGCCTGCCGGAACATGCCGGGGGTCTGCGCCGTGTTGGAGTCGAGCCTGTCGCCCTTGATGACGCGCACGCCGTCATGTTTCCACCGCGGCTCGCCCTCCTGAGGCGGATGGTCGTGAGCATGATCGTGATCGTGGCTGTCACCGTTGCCGCACATCGGGCGTCTCCTTCGTCGCCGCCATCCTCGACCCGATCGCGCCGCTCCGTAAAGAGGCGGCGCCGGAACGCGACGATGACGCCGGCGCTCAGCGCGGCAGGAGGTTCTGTTTGGCGAGGTCGATCACCTCGTCGCCGCGCCCGCTCATCACCGCACGCAGGGCCCAGAGGCCAAAGCCCTTGGCCTGCTCCAGCGAGATCGTCGGCGGCATGGACAGCTCCTGCGTCGCCGTGACCACATCCAGCAGCGCCGGTCCGTCATGGGCCAGCACCTCGGCGATCGCGCCTTCCAGATCGCCGGGATCCTCGGCGCGGACGCCGTGAATGCCGACGGCACGCGCCATGGCGGCGAAATCGGGATTGTCGAGCCGCGTGCCGACTTCGACGAAGCCAGCCGCCTTCATCTCCAACGCGACGAAACCGAGCGTGCCGTTGTTGAACACGACGATCTTCACCGGCAGGTTTTCCTGCTTCAGCGTGATCAGGTCGCCCATGAGCATGGTAAAGCCGCCATCGCCGGAGAGCGAAACGACCTGCCGCCCAGGGTGCGCTGCCTGGATGCCGAGCGCCTGCGGCATGGCGTTGGCCATCGAGCCATGGACGAAGGAGCCCACCAGGCGACGCTTGCCGTTCATGGCGAGGTAGCGTGCCGCCCAGATGGTCGGCGTGCCGACATCGCAGGTGAAAACCGCGTCCTCGCTGGCGAGGTCGCTGACGAGCTTGGCGACATATTGCGGGTGGATCGGCTTGCGGCCCGGCGTGCCTTTCGCCAGCGCATCGAGCCCCTCGCGCGATTTGCGATAGGCAGCCAGGCTTTCCTCGAGATGGGTGCGATCGGTCTTTTCGGCGACATGCGGCAGCAGCGCCGCGATCGTCGCCCCGACATCCCCGACGAGCCCCAGATCGAGCTTGCAGCGCCGCCCCAGCTGGGAGGCCCGGATGTCGATCTGTGCGATCGCCACATCCTCCGGGAAGAACTGCTTGTAGGGGAAATCCGTCCCGAGCATCAGCAGCATGTCGCTGGCATGCATCGCCTGATAGCCGGAGGCGAAGCCGATGAGGCCGGTCATGCCGACATCGTAGGGATTGTCGAATTCGACATGATCCTTGCCGCCCAGCGCGTGCACGATGGGCGCCTTCAGCGCTCCGGCCAGGGCGAGCAGTTGCGCATGGGCCCCGGCGCAGCCGCGCCCGCAGAACAGGGTGACACGCTCGGCCGCGTTCAGCCTGGCGGCTAGCGCCCGAAGCTCCGCCTCGCCGGGCACGACCACAGGTGCAGGCGGCAGAAGCCCTGCAGGCTGCGAGGGCGCGCGCTGCGGCGCGGGCTTCAGCGCAATGTCACCGGGAATAACCACCACGGCCACGCCGCGTTCGCCGACGGCCGCCCTGATCGCGTTTTCGAGCACGAACGGCATCTGGCTCGGGTCGGAGACCATCTCGCAATAGACGCTGCATTCGCGGAAGAGATTCTGCGGATGGGTCTCCTGGAAATAGCCGCCGCCGATCTCGGCCGAAGGGATCTGCGCCGCGATGGCGAGCACCGGGGTGCGGCTGCGCTGGGCATCGAACAGACCATTGATGAGATGCAGGTTGCCCGGCCCGCAGGAACCGGCGCAGACGGCGAGCGCACCGGTGATCTGCGCCTCGCCGGCGGCGGCGAAGGCTGCCACCTCCTCATGCCTGACATGGACCCAGTCGATGCCGCCCTTTCGTCGCAGGGCCTCCGTCAGCCCATTCAGGCTGTCGCCGACGAGACCGTAAATCCGGCCGATCCCGGCCTGCTCCAGAATGTCCACGATCAGATCAGCGACAGTCTGCGTGCTCATCGTTCATCTCTCGATCTGGCTTCGCGTTCGATGCCGCCAAAGCCCTGCAAGCGGGCTCGTCCCAACGGCAAATCAGCTTCATGCTGCGCGAAACGCACCGCAGCCAGGCAGGTTGCATTGCGACATGAGATTGGTGCATTGCAACAGAATTGAGACGACGAGCCTTGATCGCCGACGCTCCCTCGCCATCAGATCTGCGAACGGGCGAGGCTGGCGGCCCAATCCGTGACCTTCTGGCTGGCGGGCCGGCCATGCCAATCATCGAGCGAATAGGGTCGCGAGGCGGCCATGTCGCGGTCGAAAATGGCGATCTGCTCGGCGGCGAAGCGCCGGTCGAACAGATTGACATTGGCTTCGTCGTTGAGCCGAAGCGCGCGGGCGTCGATATTGGTGGAGCCGACGGAGGTCCAGGCGTCGTCGATCACCGCCAGCTTGGCGTGAAAGAAGGTGGGCTGGTATTCGCTGATCCTGACCCCGGCCTCCAGGAGCTCGCCCCAGAAATGGCGCGAGGCCTTGCGCACCAGCCTCGCATCGGTCTGCGGCCCCGGCACCAGGATGAGCACCGCGACGCCGCGGCGCCTCGCCTCGATCAGCTGGCGGCGCGTCAGCTCGTCCGGCACGAAATAGGGCGTCGCGATGCGGATCGTCTTCTGCGCCGAGGCCAGCGCCGTCATCAGCATGAGATGCATGACGTTGCGCTGGTGGGTGGAGCTGACGACGACTTGGGCGGCATGCTCGCCGACAGGCTCCACCTTGGGGAAAAACCGGTCGCCCAGCAGCAATTCGCCCGTCGCCTCGATCCAATGCTCGGCGAAGGCGGCCTGCATCTCGGCGACCGCCGGTCCCTCGACGCGGTAGTGATTGTCGCGCCATTCGTCGGGCGTGCGCGCATCGCCGTTCCACTCGTCGGCGATGCCGACGCCGCCGGTGAAGCCGATCCGACCGTCGACGACGAGCAGCTTGCGATGGGTGCGGTTGTTGAGCCGGTCGAGCGTATACCAGGCGACGGGCCGGAAGCGCACGACCTCGACGCCGGCCTGCTGCATCCGTTCGATCAGCGCCTCGTCCATCGGCACGCTGCCGACCCAGTCGAGCAGCACCTTCACGCTCGCGCCTTCGCGCGCCTTGGCCGCCAGCGCATCGGCGAAGGCGACGGCGATGTCGCCGCGCCAGTAGATATAGGTCTCGAAGGTGATCGTCTGCCGCGCCTGCCGGATCGCTTCCAGCATGGAGGGGAAGATCGCGACGCCGTTGACCAGCGTCTCGACCTTGTTGCCGGGAACGTAGTTCGAGCCGAACAGGGCTCCCATCGAGAGACGCAGCTGCTCGTCAGACGAGGCCAGATGGTGCGGCAGCGGCTCGCGCAGCTCCTGCGGCTCGGGTACCAGATTGACCACCGCCAAACAGGCAAGGATGCCGAAGGCGGCCGAAACCAGGCTGACCAGAAGCGGATGGCGTCGCAGTTTCATCGAGGCTCGGGATCGCAGGCGCGGAGGGTGACGGATTCACCAACGCGCAACCCGGCTTTCGGCTCCGGCCCCGGAGCGAAAGCCGCCTGAAAACCGCAGCCCGCGCGGCGCAGCCATCGTTCGAGCCATCACCCGGAAAGACGATGTCTTGGAGCCTGCTGCGTTTTCTCGGAACCCCGGCGTCGTCCCGGGCTTGCCCCGGGATCCATCGAAGGGCTCCGGAGCTCTGCAATGGATCCCGGAGCAGCACTGCTTCGCAGTTCGTCCGGGATGACGGTCTGGTTCCGAACTAAATCAGCATGCCTTGGACGTCGCGACCGTGCGGGAATGCAAGCCGAAGCGATGCGGCTATTCGAGGCAGGATGTCCGGGAAAATGGTGCCGCTTGAGGGATTCGAACCCCCGACCCCCTCATTACGAATGAGGTGCTCTACCAGCTGAGCTAAAGCGGCGACGCCGGAGCCTCTACCAGCACTGCCGATTCTTGGCAAGGCGCACAATGCAGCGTGCGCCGACGACCCGGCCGCCCACGGGGTGTCAGGGCTTGCGCAGCTTTTCGGTCTCCGGCTTCTCCTGCCCCAGCGCGACGATGCCGCGACGGATGGCGCGGGTGCGGGTGAAATGCCTGTGCAGCGTCTCGCCGTCGCCATAGCGGATCGCGCGGGTGAGGATCGCGAGGTCCTCGTTGAAGCGGCCCAGCATCTCCAGCACCGCTTCCTTGTTGTGGAGGAAGACGTCGCGCCACATCGTCGGGTCGGAGGCTGCGATGCGGGTGAAATCGCGGAAGCCGCCGGCCGAGAACTTGATCACCTCCGACTGCGTCACCGCCTCCAGATCCTCGGCCGTGCCGACGATGTTGTAGGCGATGAGATGCGGCAGATGGCTCGTCACCGCGAGCACGAGGTCGTGGTGCTGCGCGCCCATCACCTCGACGATGGCGCCCATGCCCTCCCAGAGCTGGCGGGTCTTCGCCACCGCCGCGGCGTCCGTGCCCTCCGGCGGGGTCAGGATGCACCAGCGGTTCAGGAAGAGGCTGGGGAAGCCGGCATCCGGGCCGGAATTTTCCGTGCCGGCGACCGGGTGGGCCGGCACCAGCGCCACGCCATCGGGCAGATGCGGCGTCACCGCCTCGATCACCGAGCCCTTGACCGAGCCGACATCGGAAAGGATGGCGCCTTGCTTCAGCGCGGGCGCGATCTCCTCCGCGACGGCACCGCAGGCGCCGACCGGCACGCAGAGGATGATGTGGTCGGCGTCGCGCACGGCTTCGGCCGCCGTCTCGGCGACCGCATGGCCGATTCCGAGCTCGCGCGCCCGCCGGCGCACAGCCTCGTCGCGATCGGCGAGCACGATCGTCCCGGCGAGGTTGAGTTCCTTCGCGGCGCGCGCGATCGAGGAGCCGATCAGCCCGATGCCGATGATGGCGAGGCGACCGAAGACCGGCTCGCCGCGGCGCGGCGCGAAGCTCTCCACGCTCGACATCAGCCGTTGCTCACATTCACGCCGCTCATGAACTCGGCCAGAGCCGCCACGACGAGGCGGTTGGCCTCTTCGGAGCCTATGGTCATGCGCAGCGCGCCCGGCAGGCCGTAACCGGCGACGGCTCGCAGGATGAGCCCACGCTCGCTCAGGTAGGCATCGGCATCCTTGGCGGTCTTGCCCGGCTCGTCAGGGAAGTGGATCAGGATGAAATTGCCGACCGAGGGCGTGACCTTGAGGCCCAGCTTCTCGATCTCGGCCGTGGTCCAGGCCAGCCATGTGTCGTTGTGCTTGATCGCGGCGGCGACATGGGCCTCGTCTGCAATGGCGGCGGCACCGGCCTCGATCGCCGCGCCATTGACGTTGAAGGGGCCTCGAATGCGCTCCAACGCATCGATGACATGCGCGGGGCCGACCATCCAGCCAATGCGCAGATTGGCGAGGCCGTAGATCTTCGAGAAGGTGCGCGTCATCACGACGTTCTCGCTCTCGGCGACGAGTTCGAGGCCGGAGGCGTAGTCGTTGCGGCGGACATATTCGGCATAGGCCGCGTCCAGCACCAGCAGCACATGGGGCGGCAGGCCAGCCTGCAGGCGCTTGACCTCGTCGAAGGGCAGATAGGTGCCGGTCGGGTTGTTCGGATTGGCGAGGAAGACGATCTTCGTCTTCGCCGTCACCGCCGCGAGGATGCCGTCGACATCGGCGGTCAGATTCTTCTCCGGCACCACGACCGGCTTGCCGCCGGCGGCGAGGATGGCGATGCGGTACACCAGGAAGCCGTATTGGCTGTAGATGCCCTCGTCGCCCTCGCCGAGATAGGCTTTGGTGACGAGTTCCAGCAGCTCATCCGAGCCGTTGCCGCAGAGGATGCGGGCCGGATCGAGGCCGTAGCGGCCGGCGATGGCTTGCTTCAGCTTGGTCGAGGAGCCGTCCGGATAAAGCTCGAGCTTCCCAGCAAGGCCGGCGAAGGCCTCGACCGCCTTCGGGCTGGGGCCGAGCGGGGTCTCGTTGGAGGAGAGCTTGTGCAGCTTCACCCCGGCCGGCGCGGCGGATTTGCCGGGGATATAGGCCTGGATTTCGAGGACGCCGGGGCGGGGTGTGGGGCGGGAAGCGGACATGACAAGGGTCTTTCGGGTTCCGTCTCCTGGCGTCATCCTGGCCGACCGAAGGGCGACCCGGGATCCATCGGAGGGCTCAGCGCTCTCGGATGGATCCCGGAGCGCCCTGCGCGACGTCCGGGATGACGGTGGAGGTCTAGGACGACATGGCGTGTGAACTTACGAACGGGCGGATTTGACGGAGAAGCGGGCGGCGTGGCTGCCGATCTCGGCGAAATCGCTGAGGCCGGCGGGGGCCAGCGCTGCGCGGATCGCCTCCTGGTCGACCTCTCCGGAGGCCGCGACCAGGAGGGAAAGATGCGAGCCGTCGGCGGCCGAGGCCGAGACCTCGGCCAGATGCTCGGCGAGGCCCTGGCGCAGGCTCTCGGACCAGCGCTCGACGCGGGCGGCATAGAGCACGATCTCGCGCACGGCGGCGTCCGCCAGCGGCTTGGCGATGCAGTAGACCGGGGTGCCGGCCGGGTGGTCCGGGCGCTCGATGAAGGGCAGGCGCGCGATGATCTTCGGCCGCTCGGGCCCGATCAGATCGCGCCACCAGATGCCGGCGCTGGCTCCCTGGTCCATGCGGAAGATCCCGAGATCGCCCGCCGACTCCGCCACGGTGCGGATCACGGCGCGGGCATCCTCATGCGCCACGAAGGGAACGGTGAAGCCGAAATGGAAGCGGGCCGAATCCCGCATGGCGGCATCGCCGCCCGAGACGTCGGCATGGACGGAGTAATTCGCCTGCACATAGGTGAAGGTCGCGATGATGATGCGCCAGATGCTCTCCACCGTGTCGAGCGGCAGCAGGCCCTTATGACGAAGCGCGAGCCGCTTCATCATGTCCGCCTCGCGGCCGGGGCGGAAGGCGGAGCCGGAGGCCTGCGTCTTCTTGACCGAGATCAGCGTCTCGATGATCTGCGAGCGCTCCATCAGCAGCGCATGCATCTCGCTGTCGATGCGATCGATCTCGGCGCGCAGATCGGCAAGAGTCGTAGGGGCGGCTTGGGTCGTGGGAGCGGCTTGGGTCATGTCGCGCTTCTTGGCTGACGTCCTCAGCCCTCATCCTGGCGAGCGGGCGTCCGCCTGCATCTCGAAGGATGGTCCAGCGGTCACTGGAGCATCTTTCGAGACGCCGCTTCGCGGCTCCTCGGGATGAGGGCTCATGATCGACCACGCTCTTAGCGCCCGGCTTGGCCGTTGGCAAAGCCAGCCGATGCAGTGCCACGTTGACAGACGCGCTTTCGCGCGGCATCGCTAGTTCGATTTTCCGAACGATTGGACCGGCAGGACAAATATCACCTGCCGAGACGGACGAGATGAGCGATCCTTCTCACAGCCTGGCCGATCCGCTGAACGAGGCCAACGAGCCATCGAGCCGCGTCGCGCGGTTCGGTGCCGAAACGCCGCTGCTGATGGATTGCGGCGCCGTGCTCGATCAGTGGCAGATCGCCTACCAGACCTACGGGGAGCTGAATGCGTCCCGATCGAATGCCGTCCTGGTCTGCCACACGCTGACGGGCGACCAATATGTCGCCAGCCGCAACCCGATCACCGGGAAGGGTGGCTGGTGGACGGCGATGATCGGCCCCGGCAAGCCGGTCGATACCGACCGCTTCTTCGTGATCTGCGCCAATGTCGTCGGCGGCTGCACCGGCACCACGGGGCCCGCCTCGACCAACCCGGCGACGGGCAAGCCCTGGGGCCTGTCCTTCCCGGTCGTGACGATCCGCGACATGGTGCGGGCTCAAGGAGCGCTGGTCGATCATCTGGGCATCGAGACGCTGTTCGCCGTGGTGGGCGGCTCGATGGGCGGCATGCAGGTGCTGCAGTGGGCGGCGAGCTATCCGGGCCGGGTCTTCGCGGCGCTGCCGCTCGCGACCGGGGCCAAGCACTCGGCCCAGAACATCGCCTTCCACGAGGTCGGCCGCCAGGCGGTGATGGCGGACCCCGAATGGCGTGGCGGGCGCTATCTGGAAGAGGGCACGCGGCCCTCCAAGGGGCTGTCGGTGGCGCGGATGGGCGCGCATATCACCTATCTCTCGGAGCAGGCGCTGCACCGGAAGTTCGGCCGCAAGCTGCAGGACCGGGAGGCGCCGACCTTCTCCTTCGACGCGGATTTTCAGGTGGAAAGCTACCTGCGCCATCAGGGCGTGAGCTTCGTCGAGCGCTTCGACGCCAATTCCTATCTCTACGTCACCCGGGCGATGGATTATTTCGACCTCGCCGCCGATCATGACGGGGTGCTGGCGAAGGCTTTCGCCGGCACGAAGACGCGCTTCTGCGTCGCCTCCTTCACGTCCGACTGGCTGTTCCCGACCGCCGATTCCCGCGCCATCGTGCATGCACTCAACGCCGCCGGCGCCTCGGTCTCCTTCGTCGAGCTGGAGAGCGACAAGGGCCACGATGCCTTCCTGCTCGACGAGCCCAACCTCTTCGCGACGACGCGCGGATTCCTGGGCGCGGCTGCAAGGGCGCGGGGGATTTGACGATGTCGGCCTTCGATCATCACACCAACCGCATCGATCTGAAACTCGTCGCCGAGATGGTGCAGCCCGGTACGCGGGTGCTCGATGTCGGCTGCGGCGACGGGGCTCTGCTCGCGCTGCTGGCCGAGACCCGGCAGGTCGATGCGCGCGGCATCGAATTGTCGCGCGAGGGCGTGGCCGACTGCGTGACGCGCGGCCTTTCGGTGATCCAGGGCGATGCGGACACCGACCTCGTCGACTATCCGGATGACAGCTTCGACTACGTCATCCTCTCCCAGACCATCCAGGCGACGCGCAATCCACGCTTCGTGCTGGAGCAGATGCTGCGGATCGGACGGCGCGCCATCGTCTCTTTCCCGAATTTCGGGCATTGGCGCATGCGCAGCCAGGTGTTCTTCCAGGGGCGGATGCCGGTGACGGATTCCCTGCCCTATTCCTGGTGGGACACGCCCAACATCCATTTCTGCACCATCCGCGATTTCGTCACGCTGTGCGAGGTCGTGGGCGCGCAGAAGGAACGCGCGGTCGCGCTCGATGCCGCAGGGGGGCGCGTCGGCGTCAACACGCCCTGGTGGCTCTGGAACCTGTTCGGCGCGCAGGCGGTGTTTCTGCTGAAGCGGGGGTAAGGGCGGGGCTGTCCTTTCCCCTTGGGGGAGAAGGTGGCACGGCGAAGCCGTGACGGATGAGGGCAGCGCATCGGCCAAAAGAAAAGAGCCGCTTGCGCGGCCCTTCGCTCATCCGTCTGCTCCGCAGACGGCTTCTCCCCGGAGGGAAGAAGGAAGCCCCGCCGTCAGTTCAGCGGCACGCCGGCCGGGCGGCGCTCCTTGGCCGCCACCACGTCGCCCAGCATCAGCGAGCCGGGGCCGACCGTCACCGGCACGTCTTCGCCATCCTTGATCTGGCCGGCGAGGATCGCTTCCGCCAGCGGGTCCTGCACCGATTTCTGGATGACGCGCTTCAGCGGGCGAGCGCCATAGGCGGGATCGTAGCCCTTTTCCGCCAGCCATTCGCGGGCCTCCTTCGACAGCTCCAGCGTGATCTTGCGATCGGTGAGGAGCTTCTGGAGACGCTGCATCTGGATGTCGACGATGGCGCCCATGTCCTGCCGGCGCAGCCGGTGGAACAGGATGATGTCGTCGATGCGGTTGAGGAACTCCGGCCGGAACGCCTGGCGCACCACGCCCATCACCTCGTCGCGCACCGCCTCGCTGTCCTGCCCCTCGGGCTGGTTCACCAGATATTCCGAACCGAGGTTCGAGGTCATGATGATCAGCACGTTGCGGAAATCGACCGTGCGGCCCTGCCCGTCGGTGAGACGGCCATCGTCGAGCACCTGCAGCAGGACGTTGAACACGTCCGGATGCGCCTTCTCGATCTCGTCAAACAGAACGACCTGATAGGGCCGGCGCCGGACGGCTTCCGTCAGCGCGCCGCCCTCCTCATAGCCGACATAGCCGGGAGGCGCGCCGATCAGCCGGGCGACCGAGTGCTTCTCCATATATTCCGACATGTCGATGCGGATCAGCGCCGAATCGTCGTCGAACAGGAAGGAGGCGAGCGCCTTGGTCAGCTCGGTCTTGCCCACGCCGGTGGGGCCGAGGAACATGAAGGAACCGATTGGCCTGTTGGGGTCCTGAAGACCGGCGCGAGCGCGCCTGACCGCCGTGGACACGGCCTCGACCGCCTCCTTCTGGCCGACGACGCGCGATGCCAGGGCTTGCTCCATCTTGAGCAGCTTCTCCTTCTCGCCCTCCAGCATCCGATCGACCGGCACGCCGGTCCAGCGGCTGACGACCTGCGCGACATGGTCCGGCGTCACGGCCTCCTCGACCATGCCGGCGCTGTCGCCCTTCTCTTCGATCTCGGCCAGCGCCCGCTCCAGCTGCGGGATCTCGCCATAAGCGAGCTCACCCGCGCGCTGGTATTCGCCCTTGCGCTGCGCCTGGGCGAGTTCGTTCCTGGCATTGTCGAGCTTGGTCTTGAGTTCGGCCGCGGCGCCGAGCTTGTCCTTCTCCGCCTTCCATTTGGCGGTGATGGTGTCGGAGCGGGTCTGGAGGTCGGCCAGCTCGGATTCCAGCCGCTTCAGCCGCTCCTTCGAGCCGGCATCGCTCTCCTTCTTCAGCGCCTCCTGCTCGATCTTGAGGCGCACGATCTCACGGTCGATGGAATCCAGCTCCTCGGGCTTGGAATCGACCTGCATGCGCAGCCGCGCCGAGGCCTCATCGACCAGGTCGATCGCCTTGTCGGGCAGGAAGCGGTCGGTGATGTAGCGGTTGGACAGCGTCGCAGCCGAGACCAGCGCCGAATCCGTGATGCGGACGCGGTGATGCTGCTCGTATTTCTCCTTGAGGCCGCGCAGGATCGAGATCGTATCCTCGACCGTCGGCTCCTCGACGAAAACCGGCTGGAAGCGACGGGCGAGAGCGGCGTCCTTCTCGACATATTTGCGGTACTCGTCGAGCGTGGTCGCGCCGACGCAGTGCAACTCGCCGCGCGCCAGAGCGGGCTTCAGCAGGTTCGAGGCGTCCATGGCGCCATCGGTCTTGCCGGCGCCGACGAGGGTGTGCATCTCGTCGATGAAGAGGATGACGCCGCCATCCGAGGAGGTGACCTCGGTCAGGATCGCCTTCAGCCGCTCCTCGAACTCGCCGCGATATTTCGCCCCGGCGATGAGCGAGCCCATGTCGAGCGCAAGCAGCTGCTTGTCGCGCAGGCTCTCGGGCACGTCGCCATTGACGATGCGGAGCGCCAGCCCCTCGGCGATCGCGGTCTTGCCGACGCCGGGCTCGCCGATCAGCACCGGATTGTTCTTGGTGCGGCGCGAGAGCACCTGGATGGTGCGGCGGATTTCCTCGTCCCGGCCGATGACCGGGTCGAGCTTGCCGTCGCGGGCGGCGGCGGTGAGGTCGCGGGTGTATTTCTTCAGCGCGTCATAGGCCTGCTCGGCCCCGGCGGAATCGGCGGTGCGGCCCTTGCGGATCGCCTCGATCGCGGTGTTGAGGCCCTGCGGCGTCACGCCGGCCTTGGCGAGCGCCCTGCCGGCCTCGGTGTCCTTCTCGATCGCGAGGGCGAGCAGCAGCCGTTCGACCGTGACGAACGAGTCGCCGGCCTTCTCGGCCGCCTTTTCGGCGGTGTCGAAGACGCGGGCGAGGCCCGGCGTCAGGTTGAGGCCGCCCGAACCGCCCGAGACCTTCGGCAGCTTGGCGAGCGCCTGCTCGGTGAGCTGCAGCGCGACGCGCGACTGGCCGCCGGCGCGGTCGATGAGACCGGCCGCCATGCCCTCGGGATCGTCGAGCAGTGCCTTCAGCAGATGCTCGGCGGTGAATTGCTGGTTGCCTTCGCGCAAGGCGATGGTCTGGGCCGCCTGAAGGAAGCCCTTCGCCCTGTCGGTGTATTTCTCGATGTTCATTCCGTTCACTCCGCCCGCAGGCGACGCCCCGAAGCGACGCCGAGCCTGCTGCCTTTCGGTCAGGATAGGGCGCCCTGGCGGGCCGCCCTTCGGGTTCAAGATAGTGTGGCTTTCGCGCAACGGAAGGGGTGCCGACGCGATTGACCCGGGGCACGGCGCGGGCGCAGATCGCGCATGGCCGGGACCAAGCGACAGCAGGCGATTCGCAAGGCGCTAAGGGCGCTGGCGCCGGGCATTCCCTTGTCCGATGCGGACGCCGTGCTGGCCCTGGCGGAGCGGCGCCACATGAAGGATCTGCCGCCTTCGACCGCCCTGTGGCTCGCACTCGGCAGCCATGTCCGACATGTCCACACCGACTACGAAAGACTGATGGGCGAGGGCTATGACCGCGACGCGGCACGCTTCTTCGTGGCCGACGAGACCGATGCGGTGCTCGCAGGCTGGGGCTGCCAGCGCTCCGTGAGCGAGGGTGACGACGCCGAAGATTGATATGGCCGCACACGGAAATTGATCTGTGCGGCGATGCCGGCCGGGCTATCGTTCCGCGCCCTCGCCGCCACCTGCGCCGCTGCTCCGAGGGACAGCGTTTGGGCGTACGGGCTGAAGATGGATCAACCGACGGACCTTCCATGCTGATCGACCGGCTCTACCGCTACCCCGTCAAGGGTCTCTCGCCCGAGCGCCTGACCGCAGCCGAACTGCCGGCCGGCGGCTATTTCCCTGGCGACCGGCTCTTCGCCATCGAAAACGGCCCCTCGGGGTTCGATCCGGCCGAGCCGGCGCATCAGCCGAAAACCAGATATCTGATGCTGATGCGCGATGGCGCCCTCGCAAGGCTGCGCAGCCGCTACGAGGATGCGGGCGGCGTTCTGGTGATCCGGGAGGGCGAGCGCGAGGTGCTGCGCGCCGCCACCGGCAGCAAGGAAGGCCGGGCGGCGATCACGCGCTTCTTCGAGGGTTTCATGCCGGCCTCCTTACGCGGCGCGCCGAAGCTGCTGGCGGCCCCGCCGAGCTACCGCTTCACCGATTCGCGCTCGGGCTTCGTCTCCATCATCAACAGCGCCAGCGTCGCCGATCTCGAACAGCGCATCGGCCTGCCGGTCGATCCGTTGCGCTTTCGCGGCAATCTTCTGGTCAGCGGCCTCGAAGCCTGGGCCGAGAACGACCTCGTCGGGCGCGATCTCACCGGGCCGGACGGGCTTCGGCTGCATGTGATCAAGCGGATCGAGCGCTGCGCCGCGACCAATGTCGATCCCGAAACCGGCGAGAGGGACCGGCAGATCCCCAAGGCGCTGATGACCCATTACGGCCATGTCGATTGCGGCATCTATTGCCGGATCATCGCAGGCGGGCGCCTCAGCGAGGGCACCGTTCTGACGCCCGCGGAGGGGGAGCCGGCGGCCTCCTGAGAACCACTTGGCGGCGCCGTCCGACCGAGCCGTCACCACGCGCCCTCGAGCCGTCTCTTCGGCAAGCCTAGACCATGCTGAGTTTTCTCGAACCGGCCCGTCATCCCGGGCCTGCCCCGGGATCCATCGGAGGGCTCCGGAGCTTTACGATGGATCCAGGAGCGGGGCTTCGGAGCTTGTCCTCGGGCCGATCGCAGATCGGACCCGGGGGTAGCTTGTCCGGGATGACGTCGTGGTTCCACGAAATCAGCGTGCTCTAAACGCAGCGCGTCCCCTCGCGCCCATAAAAAAGGGCCCTCGCGGGCCCTTCTTCAATTCAGGATGCAGCGGGGACTCACTCACTCCGCGGCGCTGTCCGTTTCCGAGCCCAGCGCGTTCATGACCTCGCGCGGGGAGCGGCGGCGGCGGGTGCGCTTGGGGGCGGTTTCCGCTCCGGCGTCGTCACCAGCCTCACCGGCGCCGGCATCGGTTTCGACCGGGGCCGGCTCGGGCGCAACGGTGCGCACGGGCGTCGTCAGGAAGGACGGCAGCGCGGCGGCGACGTCATCGCCTTCCGGCTCCGGCTGGCGCTCGCGGCGCGGGCGCCGCTCGGGGCGCGGACCGCGCTCGGCACGAGGCTCGAAGCTGCGCTCGCCGTTCTGCTGCGGCTGCGCGGCGGGCTCGGCCGGGAAGCCCGTCTCCTCGCTGCCGACCGGGATGTCGGAGCGCGGCGCGTCGGGGCGCGGGGCATAACCGCCCTGCCCCTGCTCGCCATTGCGATCGAAGCGACGCTCGCCGCGATCCTGCGGGTTGCGATCCTGCTGCTGATTCCGGTCGAAACGGCGCTCGTTGTTGAAGCGCTCACGGCGGTTCTGGCGGTCGAAGCGCTGGCCGCCCTGCTGCTGGCCGTCGAAGCCCTCGCCGTCGCGCTGGCCGCCGTCATGGCGCTGCCCGCCATGGCCGTTATAGCCGTTGCCGTTGGCCTGACCGTTGATAGGGCCGTTCTGCCGCATCTCGGGCTGAGGGCCGGCGCCGGGCACGTAACCGCCCTGTCCGTCCTCGTCGCCTTCCTCCTCGACCTCGTCCTCGACATCGACGAAGGCCCGGTTGGGCGGGAAGCTGTGGCCGAACTGCTGGGTCAGCTGCTCCTGCGCAGCGAGCAGGATGCGGTAATAATGCTCGGCATGCTGGAAATAGCTCTCGGCCGCGACCGTATCACCTGAAGACTGAGCATCCCGCGCCAGCTGCAAGTATTTCTCGGCGACATGCTGCGCGGTGCCGCGGACCTTTACGTCCGGCCCGTTCGACTCGTAGCTGCGCTGCAACGGATTCGGAGATTTGCGATTGCCGTTGTTGTTGCCGCCGTTGTTGTTGCGGCCGCGCATACGCCGGTTCTGACCTGGTCTCATTCGCGTGTGTCTCGCGCTTCTTCGTTAAGGCAACCGTGGCGCCGTCATGCGCGTTTCGACATACGGCGGGTTGCGACGCCGTGCCGGGCTGAGTGGACCTGAAGGGACCTTGCGCCGTTCCTGGTCTTCACGCGCTCTTGTTCCAAAAGGGGTTCCAGACCCCGTAAGCCGATGGGCGCCGCCTGCGCCCTTTCTCCATTCCGGCACGTCGGATTTTTCGCAGCGGGCCTTAGCCCATCAACGACCTGGCTTGAGCTAAACCTACCGATCAAGGGGGCCGCCCAAGGCTTCCGGCTCCGACGCCGCCAGCTTCGGCTGACTCGGTGCATAACCGCTTTCCGGTGCTTCTCCAAGCGAAATCGACGGAAAGCTGTGCATATTCAAGCGGGCGCGAAGATCAACGCCCGTTCATGCCCCCCGAGGTCGTGTCGAGAGCCGGCGAATTCAAGCCCCCCGCCTCGCATCAGCCTGACGACATGGTCCGCCTGCCCGGCACCGATCTCGAAGACCACGAAGCCGCCCGGCTTCAGCAGCGCCGGGAGGGACCGGGCGAAGAGGCGATAGGGATCGAGCCCGTCGCGACCGCCGTCCAGCGCCAGCAGAGGATCGTGATCGCGAACCTCGGGCGCGAGCGCTCCGATCTCGGCGGAGGGGATATAGGGCGGATTGGACAGGATGACGTCGAAGCGAGCGGACATCCCGGCCGTCCAGTCTCCCTGCCGGAAGCGGGCTCGGTCAGCGAGGCCATTGCGCGCGGCGTTGGCAGTGGCCGTTCGGCAGGCCTCGTCCGAGAGGTCGACGCCGAGGCCCTGCGCCCGCGGGCATTCGCTCAGGAGGGCGAGCAGGAGGCAGCCCGTGCCGGTCCCCAGGTCAAGGATCTCCAGCGTCTCGTCGCGGCGCTGCGACAGGCGCGCCAGCGCCGCCTCGACGATGGCTTCGCTGTCCGGTCGCGGTTCGAGCGTGGCGGGGGACAGGGTGAAGGTGAGGCCCCAGAACTCGCGCTCTCCTACCACCCGCCAGGTCGGCTCGCCGGACAGCCTGCGCTCCGCCAGCCGATGCAGTCGCCCAAGCGCATCCCGATCGAGAACGGCATCCGGATTAGGGCTGCGCGTGTCGAGAACCGTTTCGATCAGGATGCGCGCATCGAGCCCGGCATTGTCGAGACCCGCGGCGGCGAAAGCGGAAACGAGACGACGCCGCGCCTCCCTCACGGGCAGCACGGCGTCGCCTTGGAAGATCGTCATGGCCGAGACGTTCGCCCCCGGCCTTCGCGGGAGGCTCAGTTGCGGCCCGCGCCCTGCATCTTGCGGTCCATGCAGCCGCGCATCTTGATCGCGATCGAGCGCTTGCTCTCGCGCGAGCCGCGCATCTCCATCCGGCACTGCCGGCGCGCCTGAGACTCGGTCATCGCGTTCTGCAGGGCCGCCGGCTCGCCGGCCGTGATCCGGCGGAAGGTGCGGCTCTCCTGCGCCTGCGAGGCGCCGGTCACCGCCAGCGTCATCAGGCCGGCCATTGCGAACATCGAAGCAGTCTTGAGCATCGTGGGGTCCCCCCGTTTGAGATTTCGATGCTCCTTCAACGCCCAAGGCCGGCGTTTGTTTCACGTTCCGCCCGCTCAAGCCGCCGCCTCCGCCGCCAGCAGCCGGGCCTGATGCTCGGCGGTCAGCGCATCGACGATTTCGTCGAGCACGAGCCCCTGCATCATCTCGTCGAGCTTGTAGAGGGTGAGGTTGACGCGGTGATCGGTCACGCGCCCTTGCGGGAAGTTGTAAGTGCGGATGCGCTCGGAGCGGTCGCCCGAGCCGATCTGGGCGCGACGGTCGGCGGAGCGCTCGGCATCGGCCTTCATCCGCTCCATGTCGAAGAGCTTGGCGCGCAGCAATTCATAGGCGCGGGCCTTGTTCTTGTGCTGGGAGCGCTCGTCCTGCACCAGCACGACGGTATTCGTCGGAAGATGGGTGAGGCGCACGGCCGATTCGGTCTTGTTGACGTGCTGGCCGCCTGCGCCGCCCGAGCGCAGGGTGTCGATGCGGATATCGGCTTCGTTCAACGCGATGTCGACCTCGCTCGCCAGGGGCAAGGTCGCCACGGTGGCGGCCGAGGTGTGGATCCGCCCGCTCGCCTCGGTATCCGGCACGCGCTGGACGCGGTGGACGCCGGATTCGAATTTCAGCCGGGCATAGACGCCGCGCCCGCCGATCTCGGCGATGACCTCCTTGTAGCCGCCGACCGTGCCTTCGCTTTCCGACAGCACGTCCACCGTCCAGCCCTTCTGCGCGGCGTAGCGCTGATACATGCGCAGAAGGTCGCCGGCGAAGAGCGAGGCCTCGTCGCCGCCGGTTCCGGCGCGGATCTCGAGAATGACCCCTCGCTCGTCAGCGGCGTCCTTGGGCAGCAGCGCGATCAGCAGATCGCGCGCGCGCGCCGCGATCTCGTCGCGGGCCGCGTCGCGCTCCTCATGAGCGAGTGCCCGCAGCTCGGAATCGGTGGCCGGATCGTCGATCAGGGACTGGGCGCCATCCAGCGTCGCCTTCGCCTGGCGCCAGGCGTCGATGGTGGCCACGACCGGATCGAGCTCGGACAATTCCCGGGCGAGCTCGACGGTCCGCACCGGATCGGCGGCGTGATTGATCTCGTCCGTGGCCGCGGCGTGACGGGCCAGAATGGCATCCAGACGGTCTTCGGGAAGCTGCAGGGACATGAGGCGGGCGGTGAACTCTGAAACGGGGTGGAGAAACGAAAGCCGCGAGACGGCGGGATCGCGCGCGAAGCGTCGCTAGACCGGAATCTTCGATTCGGACGCGAAGGCCGCGAGCTGCGGGCGCAGATTCGTCGCCCCCTCCGGCGAGGCCAGCATCCAGTCCAGCCGCTCGCGCAGCCGGGCGACGTCGAGCGCGCGGAGCATGGCGCGGACCGGCCCGATCGAGGAGGAGGACATCGAGAAGCCGCGATAGCCCAGGCCGATCAGCGTCATCGCCTCCAGCGGCTTGCCGCCCATCTCGCCGCAGACGGTGAGCGGGCAGTCGACCTCTCCCGCCGCCTCGACGATGCGGCGCAGGGCGCGTAGCGCGCCGACACTCAGCGGATCGAAGCGATCGGAGACGCGCTTGTTCTCGCGATCGGCGGCGAAGAGGAACTGCATGAGGTCGTTGGTGCCGATCGAGAGGAAGTCCGCCTCGCGAACGATCTCCGGCAGCTCGAACAGCAGCGAAGGCACCTCGACCATCGCGCCCACACGCAGGTCGCGCGGCGGCTCGACACCCTGCTTCTCCAGCATCGACTGCTCGCGCCGCAGGATGGTTTCCGCCCGGCGGAACTCGTCGGTCGTCGCAATCATCGGCAGCATGATCTTGACGTCGCGGCCGGCGCCCGCCCGCAGCATCGCGCGCATCTGGGCGCGCAGCAGGCGTGGCTTGTCGAGCCCGATCCGGATCGCCCGCCAGCCCAGCGCCGGGTTCTCCTCCTCGATGCGCTCCATATAGGGCAGCACCTTGTCGCCGCCGATATCGAGCGTGCGGAAGGTCACCGGCCGCTCGCCGGCGGCATCGAGCACGGCGGTGTAGAGCGCCTGCTGCTCGCCGGTCGTCGGCATATGCTCGGCGACCATGAATTGCAGCTCGGTGCGGAACAGCCCGACGCCGGCGGCGGCCGTGGCGTCGAGATTGGGCATGTCGACGAGCAGGCCGGCATTGATCTGCAGCGTGATCGGCACCCCGTCCTTCGTGACCGAAGGCAGCGTCTTGAGCTTCTCGTACTGCTTCTGCTTGCGGGCGCGCAGCCGCGCCTTGTCCTTGTAGGCGTTCTCGACATCCGGCTGCGGCCGGATCTGCACCTCGCCCGCGATGCCGTCGACGATCACCGCATCACCGGGCTGGACCAGCGCCGTGGCGTTGACGACCTCACCCACCGCCGGGATGCCGAGCGCGCGGGCCACGATGGCGATGTGGCTGGTGGGGCCGCCCTCTTCCAGCACGAGGCCACGCAGACGGCCGCGATCGTAATCAAGCAGCGCCGCCGGGCCCATCGAGCGGGCGACGAGGATCGCGTTCTCCGGCATCTCCTCGCGCGCCACGCCATTGGCACGGCCGGTCAGCGTGCGCAGCAGGCGGTTGGCGAGATCGTCCAGATCGTGCAGGCGCTCGCGCAGATAGGGATCGGTCTGGCGCAGCATCTTGGCGCGGGTGTCCGACTGGACGCGCTCCACCGCCGCCTCGGCGGTGAGGCCGGTCATCACCACCTCGCGCATCCGCCGCAGCCAGCCCTGGTCATGCGCGAACATGCGGAAGGTCTCGAGCACCTCGCGATGCTCGCCGGTATGGGCGACGTCGCCGCGTTCGATCAGCTCGTCGATGGCGGCGCGCATTTCGCCGATGGCGTCCTCGAGGCGCTTGACCTCGGCTGCGGGATTTTCCGCGATGAGATGGGTGATCGGCACGCGCGGCTCATGCAGCACGGCATGGCCCAGGCCGACCCCTTCCGCCAGCACGACGCCGATGCCGTGGATCGGGCGATCCAGCCCGATCGAGGAACCCGGCAGCGCCAGCGACTTCAGACCGCCGGCCGCGATCATCTCGGCCATGATCATGGCCGTGGTCTGCAGCGTCTCGATCTCCTCCTCGCTGTAGATGCGGGAGGCGCGGTTCTGGATGACGAGCACGCCCATCACGGCGCCGCCGCGCAGGATCGGCACGCCGAGGAAGGAGCGGTAGATCTCTTCCCCAGTCTCCGGGCGGTAGGAGAAGGAGGGATGGGCTTGCGCGTCGGACAAGGCCAGCGGCTCGGCCTCGCTGGCGATCAGACCGACGAGACCCTCGCCGGCCCGCATGGTCGTAAGATGGACCGCCTCACGGTTGAGGCCTTCGGTAGCGTACAGCTCCAACGAGCCGTCGTCACGCAACACATAGACCGAGCAGACTTCGGCGACGAGGTTGCCTGCGATCAGCACGACGAGCCGGTCGAGCCGCTCCTGCGGACTGACCGAAGCCGCCATCACCTCGCGGAGGCGGCGCAGCAGAACGCCCGGTCCTCCGAGAGCGCCTCGCATCGATGTCAGCCCTCCGCCAGCCTCCTCGGATGTCGCAAGGCGACCCCGGTCCCCATCGGCGCGTACCCGAGTCGTCTACCCAGGCCTGTCCGCCTTCTAGCGACCAATGACCGGCTTGGGCAAGCCTGCTCACGGCAAGGGCCTCGGAAGCCCAGTTTTGGTCCCGGCCGGAACCGGTTTGCTGCGCGGGGACGGCCTTCGCGTGGGTTCGGCGAGCCGTCGTCCCATCAACTGCCGACGACCTTCAGCCGCGGCGTGCCCTTGCCGGTGCGCGGGGCGCTCTTGCCCCCCGGCCGATCGGCGCCCGTCGCGCGCAGCGGAGGCTTGGCGGCTCCGGCGCGCGTCTCCGGTTCGGCTTTGGCGTGGGAACGCGATTCTCCGGTCTTCGGGTCGGGCAGGCGATTGCCAGACGCGGCGGGCCGGCCCCCGCTGATCTCGATCGGCCAGGATCGCGGCTCGTCCGGCACCTCGCGCCCGGCGGAAAGCGCGTCGAGATAGCGGTTCGTCCACCAGGCGATGTCGGTCGCCGAGATCGTGCGATACAGGGCCTCGAAGCGGCGAATGCGTTCGGATTTCGGCATGGCGAGGGCGGTGCGGATCGCCTCGGCCACTTCATGCGTATCGTAGGGGTTCACGATCAGCGCCTCGCCCATCTGCTGGGCGGCACCGGCGAAACGTGAAAGCACGAGCACGCCGGGATCGGCCGGGTCCTGCGCCGCGACATATTCCTTGGCGACGAGATTCATGCCGTCTCGCATCGGCGTGACCAGGCCGACCTGCGCGCGGCGGTAGAACCCGGCCAGCGCGCTGCGGGAATACGCCTTCTTGACCACGCGGATCGGCGTCCAGTCGAATTCGCCGAGCTGGGCGTTGAGCCGGCCCGCGACCTCGTCCGACTGGCGGTCGAGCTCGGCATATTCGGGCACGTCGCTGCGCGAGGGGGGCGCGATCTGGAGCAGGCCGACGCGGCTGCGCTGGTCGGGATGGCTGCGCAGGAACTGGCCGAAGGCCTCCAGCCGCTGCACGATGCCTTTGGAATAGTCGAGCCGGTCGACACCGATGACCAGCTTGCGCTCGCCCAGCGATTCGCGAGTCGCGCGCAGCGGCGTCGCCGCCTGCCTCACCGAAGCCGCGGCGAGGCGCCGGAAGGATTCGACGTCGATCCCGATCGGGAAGGCGCGGATGACGGTCTTGCGTCCGCCCAGCCTCAGGGTGCTGCCCTCCGCCTTGCCGCCGCAGAGCGAGACCAGCCCGTCGATGAGATTGCGCGCGTCGATCTGCGTCTGCATGCCGACGAGGTCATAGGAGGTCAGGGTGCGGATCAGCGTCGAGCTGAACGGCAGGGCGCCCAGCACATCGGCAGAGGGCCAGGGGATGTGATGGAAATAGCCGATGCGGTTGCCGATGCCACGCCGGCGCAGCTCGGCGGCCAGAGGGATCAAGTGGTAATCATGAATCCAGATGACGTCATCGGGCTGGATCAGCCCCGCAAGCGCGCGGGCGAAGCGCCGGTTGACGCCGAGATAGCCCATATAGTCGCTGCGCTGGAACTCGGTCAGCCCGAGCCGGTAATGCATGATCGGCCAGAGGGCGCGATTGGAAAAGCCGAGATAGTAGCTCTGGCGCTCGGCCTCGCCGAGATCGGTGAGGGCGTAAGTCACCTTGCCGCGCTGGATCTGGCGGATCTCCTGCGACGGGCCTTCGCTGACGGCGCCGCTCCAGCCGAACCAGAGGCCGCCATGCTTCTCGAGCGCCTCGCGCAGAGCCACCGCCAAGCCACCCGCAGCCGCTTTTTCGTTGCGGTCCGGCACGGTGACGCGGTTCGAAACGACGACGAGACGCATGGCGGCGGAGACTCCTTGGGATGTTTGGCGCGGGCGTCGCCCGATTTTCGCCACAGGTGGCAGGAACGAAACGTCGCCAGCGACGTAATGTTTCCAAAGCGGGCGCTGCTGCTCGGGGCTGCCCCAAAGCGACGGCGCACACAAACCCCGCATCTCTATGGTAGACAACGAGCCTCGCGATGCAAACCGCAGCGCCCCGGCTCGATGAACGGAAAGGCATGATGCAGGTCGGAGCGGTGTCGACGCGGGCCAAATGCCTCGTCGGTGCCGCATTTGCCTTGCAGATCCTCGCAATGACGATGTCGACCGCAGCCGATACAGCCGTCCCTCTGGGACAAAGCCTCGCGGGCCAGAGCGATCTGGCGCTGTTTCTTGATTTCGACGGAACGCTGGTGGAGATCGCGCCCTCGCCCGAGCATGTGAAGCTGGACCGGCGCGTCGGTCCGGCTCTGGAGCGACTGAAGGCGCAGCTCGGCGGCGCCCTCGCTCTCGTCTCGGGCCGGCCTATCGCCTTTCTCGACGAGCGGCTCGCGCCGCATCGCTTCGACATTGCCGGTCTCCACGGCGCCCAGATCCGGCTCGGCGAGGAGATCCGCACGCAGACCGATACGCCCGATCTTCAGGAGGCGCTGCGCGACCTCGTGCGCTTCGCCAACAGCCATGTCGGCATCATCGTCGAAGACAAGCGGATCTCGGTCGCGCTGCACTGGCGGCTGGCGCCGCATCTGCACGAGGAGGCGCTCGATCTGATGCGCCGGACGGCGGCCAAGCTCGGCCCCGCGGTCAGGCTGCAGGAGGGCAAGGCGGTGGCGGAGATCGTCCCGGCAGGCGCCAGCAAGGGCAACGCTATCGCCTGGCTGATGAGCACGCCGCTCTATGCCGGGCGCCGCGCCGTCTTCATCGGCGACGACATCACCGACGAGGCGGGCTTCGAGGCCGTCAACGCCATGGGCGGGCTCTCGGTCCGCATCGGCAGCGACCATGAAAGCCAGGCGCAGCTGCGGCTGGCTTCCCCCACGGTGTTGCGGCAGATATTGCTGAACGCGGCCGAGACCGGCCCCCTGACCGCCGCGAGCTTTTCCCGGGACTGACTCTCCATGACTGTGACGACCTCGGCCGCAGGGCAGTATTCTGCCTCGCTCGACCTCGGCGTGATCGGCAATTGCTCGATCGCGGCGCTCATCGACCGCCGCGCCCGCATCGTCTGGGGCTGCTTTCCGCGCTTCGACCGCGATCCTGTCTTCTGCGCGCTGATCGACAACGAGGCCGATGACGGCGCCGCCGAAGCCGAAAAAGGCGTGTTCGGCATCGAGCTGATCGGCATGATCCGCTGCGAGCAGAGCTATCTCGACAACACCGCGATCCTGTCTTCCGTGCTCTCGGACGATCAGGGCAACGCCATCGAGATCCTCGATTTCGCGCCCCGCTTCGTCCGCTACGAGCGCTTCTTCCGCCCGCCGCAGCTGGTGCGGCGCGTGCGGCTGATCTCGGGCCGACCGCGCATCCGCGTGATCGTGAAGCCCGCGCTCGGTCTCGGCGAGGCGCCGGACGAGATGACGCGCGGCTCCAACCATGTCCGCTTCGTCGGCGCCGACCAGACGATCCGTCTGACGACCAATGCGCCGCTCTCCTATGTGGTGGAAGGCACGCCTTTCGCGGTCGACCAGACCTATTCCTTCTTCATCGGCTCGGACGAGGCGCTTCGTGCCGAGATCGAGACCACCTCGCGCGAATTTCTCGACAAGACCACCGATTACTGGCGCGACTGGGTGCGCTCGCTGTCGCTTCCCTTCGAGTATCAGAGCGAGGTCATCCGGGCCGCGATCACGCTGAAGCTCTGCGCCTTCGAGGAGACCGGCGCGATCGTCGCGGCGCTCACCACCTCGATCCCGGAGGCGCCGGGCACGCAGCGTAATTGGGACTACCGGTTCTGCTGGCTGCGCGACGCCTATTTCGTCGTGCATGCGCTGAACCGGCTCGGCACAACGCGGACGATGGAGGACTATCTCGGCTTCATCAAGAACATCGTCGACAGCTTCACAGAGAGCGGCGCTGACCATCTGCCGCCGCTCTATCCGATCACCCGCGACGGGGCGCTGACCGAGTTCGAGGCCGCGAACCTGTCAGGCTATCGCGGGCACCGGCCGGTGCGCTTCGGCAATGGCGCGGCGACCCAGATCCAGAACGACGGCTATGGCGCGGTGGTGCTGGCCGCGACGCATTCCTTCTTCGACAAGCGGCTGATCCAGCCGGGCAAGGAGGCGCTGTTCGCCCAGCTCGAGCATATGGGCGATCGGGCGCTGGCCGTCTTCGACAAGCCCGATGCCGGGCCGTGGGAGCTGCGCGAGAAGGAGGCGGTGCATTCCTTCTCCAGCGTGATGTGCTGGGCCGCCTGCGACCGGCTGGCCCGCATCGCCGGCACGCTCGGGCGGGCCGACCGAAAGGAATTCTGGAAGGGCCATTCAAAGCGCATCAAGGCGATCATCGCCGAGCGGATCTGGAACGAGGCGAAGGGCCATTTCGTCTCGACCTTCGACGGCGAGGATCTCGATGCCACGCTCCTGCTCCTGGCCGAACTCGGCTTCGTGAAGGCCGACGATCCGCGCTTCGTCGCAACCGTCGACGCCATCGGCCGCGATCTCAAGCGTGGCGACCTGCTGCTGCGCTACGCGACGCAGGACGATTTCGGCTACATGCACACCGGCTTCCTGATCTGCGCCTTCTGGTATGTCGATGCGCTCAACGCCATCGGCCGCGGCGAGGAGGCCAAGGCGCTGTTCGGCCGCATCCTGCAGCGGCGCAACAGCTTCGGCCTGCTCTCGGAAGACGCCGACCTCAAGACCGGCGAACTCTGGGGCAATTTCCCGCAGACCTATTCCCATGTCGGCCTGATCAACTGCGCGATGCGGCTGAGCCGGAACTGGGAAGAGGCGTTCTGAGAGGCGCGCGATGTCCCCTCTCCCCCTGGGGGAGAGGGTGAGGGTGAGGGCGTTTTCCCTCATCCGTCAGCGCTTCGCGCTGCCACCTTCTCCCCCGAGGGGAGAAGGACGAGCTGATATCACTCCACCTTCGCCGCAGCACGCATCACCGCCAGCGCGAGCGTCTGCGCGGCGGGCACCAGGCTTTCGACTTCGAGGAACTCGTCCGGCGTATGGGCCATCCCGCCTGTCGGGCCGACGCTGCAGAGAGTCGGCGTGCCCTGCGCCGCCGTGAAGCCGGAATCGGCGCAGCCGCCGGTGAATTCGGCGATCACGTCGATGCCGAAGCTCGATGCGGCCTCGCGATAGGTCTCGTAGAGCGCGGCGGATTCGGTCGAACGCTCCAGCGGCAGGAACTCGCCTTTGATCGTCAGCACCGCGCTGGTGCCGGCAACCTCCGGCGTCTCGACGATCGCCTTGATCTTGCCGACCATCTCGTCGCGCTGGGCGGCGGTGACATAACGCAGGTCGATCTCGCACCAGGCGCCCGGGGCGATGGTGTTGACGGTCTGGCCGCCGCCGATCAGCCCGACATTGACGGTGATGCCCTTCTCCAGATCGGTCAGGCCCTGGAGCCTGGGGATCTTGTGGCCGAGATCGACGATGGCCGAAGCGCCCTTCTCGTAATTCGCGCCGGATGGGGCGGGCTTGCCGGTGACGTCGGCGCGCTTGAAGACGCCGCCCTTGCGCCCGCTCGTCACGGACTGGCGCTTGTCTGCGGCCGAGGCCGCGCCGGCCGGCAGGCGGCTGGGCTCGGCATTGAAGACGCAGCGCGATTCGCGCGCCGCCGCCTCGATCACCGGCCGCGAGGAGGGCGAGCCGATCTCCTCGTCGCTGGTGGTGAGCATCGTCAGCGGCGCAGCGAGACCGCCGCATTCGGCGAAGGCGGCGGCGACGAAGGCCTCGATGACGAGGCCGCCCTTCATATCCGCGACGCCGGGGCCATAGGCGCGCGTGCCCTTGATGGTGAAGGGCCGGCGCGTCGGCTCGCCCTGCGGGAAGACCGTGTCGCGGTGGCCGAGCAGCAGCACCGGGCGCTGGTCGTTCGCGGTCGGGTTCGGCAGCCTCGCCTTGACCGCATCGCCGAAGCGGCTGTC
>NZ_JBMDWH010000026.1:0-1630 GCF_048595345.1 Allobosea sp. | reverse complement strand
TGCCCCATGCCCGGCTCAGCCCTTCTCAATCCGCCGCCGGCCCGGCCGGACATCACCCGCTCGGTCTGCCGGGGCGCCAGCCGCCATCTGCGCGAGCGCGGCTGTGCGATCGTCAAGGAGATGACCTTCGCCAATGGCCGGCGCGGCGACATCGTGGCGCTGTGGCCGAACGGGGAGTTATGGGTGGTGGAGGTGAAGTCCGGTGTGCTGGACTACCGCGTCGACGGCAAATGGCCGGATTACCGCGATTACTGCGACGGTTTTCTCTTCGCCGTCGCGCCCGAATTCCCGCAGGAAATCCTGCCGGACGATGTCGGCCTGATCGTCGCCGACGGCTATGGCGGAGCGCTCTTGCGCGAGCCGCCCCGCCACCCGCTCGCCCCGGCGCGGCGCAAGATGCTGACGATCGCTGTCGCCCGGTTGGCCGCGGCGCGGCTCGCTCAGATCGAGGATCCGGAGGCCGCCGGGCTCTGAACCAACGACGGGGCTGAGAGTCCTGATCAGCGCGGCGCGCGCTTGGCCAGGATCCGCTGCAGCGTGCGCCGGTGCATGCCGAGCCGGCGGGCCGTCTCCGAGACGTTGCGGCTGCACAGCTCGTAGACGCGCTGGATATGCTCCCAGCGCACCCGGTCGGCCGACATCGGGTTTTCCGGCGGCTGCGGCCTGGCATCCCGCTGGGCGGCCAGCGCGGCGTGGATCTCGTCCGCATCGGCGGGCTTCGCCAGGAAATCGAAGGCTCCCAGCTTCACCGCGCTCACTGCCGTGGCGATGTTGCCATAGCCGGTCAGCACCACGCCTCGCGCATCGGGCCGCTTCTCCTTCAGGCGGGCGATCACGTCGAGCCCGTTGCCGTCGCCCAGCCGCAGGTCGATCACGGCGAAGGCCGGCGGCGCTTCCTCGACGGCGGCGAGCCCGGCCGCGACGGTGTCGGCCATGCGCACGCTGTAGCCGCGCCCTTCCATGGCGCGGGCGAGGCGGGTCAGGAACGGCCTGTCGTCGTCGACCAGCAGCAGCGTCATGTCGCCGCCGGGCCCGTTCGTCGCACTGTCGCTCTCTGCTGCCTGCATGGCCTTCTCCTGCCGCTTGTGAACGCGCTGCGGCGGCGCGGGTTTGGATGTCTTGCCCGATATACGGGATGGGTCCGCAAGCGGACCACGACGCTGTAGATCATCGGGCCGGCGAGCGAAATGCGCCACCCCGCAGGATCCTGTGCCGGATAAGAGGCTGGATTGTCGCAGGGCCGCCGCGCACGCCGCCCGGATCGGACGCCTCAGCGCTCGGCCTCGAACAGCGCTCGCGGCCAGGCGATTCGGATGCGCGCGCCGGTTTCGGGTGCGGGCCGGTTGGAGAATTCCAGCGCCGCGCCCCCGCGCTCGAGCAGCGTCTTGGCGATGAACAGCCCGAGCCCCAGCCCGCCGCCGGCGCGGCTTTCGGCCGTCCCGCGCGTCAGATAGGGCTCGCCCGCCCGCAGCAGCACATCCGCCGGAAAGCCCGGCCCGTCATCGGCGATGGTGAGGAGCACCAGGGTCGGCGTCCATTCCGCCGCGATCGAGACTTTGCTGCGGGCGAAATCGACGGCGTTGTCGACGATGTTGCCGAGCCCGTAGATCATGCCCGGATTGCGCCGGCA
>NZ_JBMDWH010000025.1:0-24447 GCF_048595345.1 Allobosea sp. | reverse complement strand
GTTGGCCGCATCACCCTCGAACAGGGTGGTGGTGCCGCGAAGATTGCGGATCTGCTTGTTGGTCCGCTTGATCATCCCGTGACGCTTGCCGGCCTGGGCGTAGAGCACCTTGCCGGTACCGGTGATCTTGAACCGCTTTTTGGCGGCCGATTTGGTCTTCATCTTGGGCATTTCAGCTCCTATCGGTCATAGGCCAGCGCGCCTTGCGGCGGCTTTCGGCCAGTTCTTGCTTTCAGGAAGCAAAGATCGACCGCCACGGCAGCCCTTATCAGCCGGGCGATCGAAGGCCGCGCGTATCGCAGAAAAGCCGGCTGATGGCAAGAGGCGGAACGGCCGGGCGCGCGGCTCCGGGCCGGGCGCGGGTCATTCGGCGGCCTGGAGCAGGCGCGCCTCGCTCTCCAGCCGCACGCCGAGCCGGCCGGCATCGAGCAGCAGCAGCATGCCGCGCTCGGCGCCGGCCACCGTGTCGGAGGCGACGATGCCGCGCGCCGGCACTTCGATGCGGCTGCCCATCTCGCGCAAAGGCTGCACGTCGCTCTCGGCAATCGCCGGAATCGGACCCAGCGAATCGACCATGAGGCCGAAGATGCGCCCCTCCACCCTGACGATGACGATCTGGCTGCCATCCCCGCCTTGTGCGTCGAGGCGCAGCATGCGGTCGAGCCGCAGAACCGGGACCGGTTCGCCCTGATGGAGCTTGTAGCCCGCCAGCAGGCCGTCACGGGCCTGCCGGGCCGAAGGCTTCAGCCCGGTGACATCGACCGCCTCCACCACCTGCGCGGCATCGAGGCCGAGCCAGTGCCGGCCGATATGGAAGGTCGCCACCTCGAAGCTGGCGCCCTGCAGCCGGCGCGGGGAAAGCTGGGCATTGCTGGAGACCTGGCGCTCGCGCGGCCTGGCGGCGGCGCCCGCCTCGCCCAGCGGCACGGCGCAGATCGCCATGACATCAGGCTCATGGCCGTCGCTGCGCTTGTATTCGCGATAGCCTTTGGAGAAGGCGGCGCCGATCCCGAGATTGCGCCCGCCGATGTTGCTGATCGCGGCAGCGTCGCCATGGCGGAGCACATTCGCCATTTCGGCCGCGAGCGCGCTGGGCTGCCCGACTGCGAAGGCGTCGTCGGTGGAGGAGATCACCCGTCCGTCGCGCCCCAACAGCAGAGCGAAGGCGCCCGGCAAGGGCTGGCCCAGATCGTCGCAGGGAAGGCAGTCCTTCAGGATCGCCGAGAATTGCGGGGTCGCATCGAAGACGATGGCGATGCCGCCGACGGCGCGGGCGGATTTGTCGTGGACGGCGGCGCTGTAGATCAGCGTCTCGGCCTCGCCGTAGAGCGGCGACGCCTCGAAGGCGGAGACGACATAGTTCTGGTCCGAGCGCAGTTGCAGCGTGCGGCCGACCCATTCCTGCGTCAGCGTCTTGCCGACCCAATGCGCCTGGTCCGGCTGGGAGACAGCGACCACCCTGCCCTTGGCATCGAACAGGAGCAGGTTTGTGTAGACGGTGTACAGCGCGTTGATCTGCGCCAGCGTCTGCGAACAGAGCCGCGCCAACTCCGGCGACGGGCTCGTCAGCGCACGTGCGAAGGTGGCGTTGAGCGCCCACCAGCGGCAGTCATTCGCGCGCTCGTAGAGATTGCGATCCATGACGTCGATCGCCAGCGCGGCGCGGGAGCGGCACTTGTCGAGCATCGCCGCGACCACGGTGCGGTGCAGTTCGCGCACCGAGGCGTCGCAGGCGGCCTGGGTCTTGCGACCGGTGTCGGAAATTTCCCAGAGCAGGATCTTGGAGAACTCGGCATTCGCCTGATCGGAGCCGACCTGACGGATCGAGCCGTTCCAGACCGCACGATTGAGATTGCTCTGGATCGCGGCCGCCTGACGCGACATGGCCTGCAGTGCAGGAGGAAACAGCGCCGAACAGCTCGTCACCGTCGCCAGCAGCTCCTCGTCGATGGCCGAGCCGCTCTCGCCGTCCTCCCAGTCGAAGGCCGCTTCCAGCGGCACGAGGCCGATGCCGAGCCAGCCGGGGCCGCCATAGCCCTGATAGGGCGAGGCCTGGCAGGCCACGGCCAGATAGCGCCGGCCGCCGAGGCGCAGCACCGGCGCCTTGCCTTCGAGCCCGGCCAGCGCGACCTGCAGCCCGCTCGGCAATTGCAGGGGGCAGGAGCCGGCCACGATCTTGCCGGCGGAGGTCACGCAGCCGAGCACCGTCCAGTCGGTGTCCGGCAGCAATTTCCGGAAGATCCCGGCCATCTCGTCGTCGAGCCGGAAGACGAGCACGAGGACGCCCAGACGGCGCCCGCCGGTGCCTTCGACGCGCCAGGCATAGAGCAGTTCGTCCCCGTCGGAGACGAAACCGGCCGGCCCGTAATACTCGACATAGGCTCCGCCGGAGCCCAGCGCCTCGGAGACGATCGGGTGCGAGATCTCGCCCGCCGGATGGTCGCCCAGCCGTGCCTGCACGACACCGGCGCCATCGACGAGCACGATGTCGGAATAGACGGAGTATTTCGCAACATAATCGCGGAAGCGCCGCTCGATCCGGCTGCGCTCCTCGGCCGGACGCTCGCGCGCCTCCAGGAATTCGCGGATGTCGGTGTCGGCGGCGAGGAAGCCGATATCGGCCGTGCGCTCGAAAAGATTGCGCACCAACACGTCGATGGCGTTCTGCGCCTTGGTGCGCAGGTCACTGACCACCTTGTCGCGGGTGGCAATGGCAAGATGCCCCAAGAGATCGCTGGTCAGGTCGGCGAAGGCGCTGCGCGTACCGGCCATCTCGGTCGCGCCGCCCGATAGCTGGCCGAGCAAAGTGAGGGTGTCCCAGGAGGCCTGAAGCCGGTCGAAGCTCTGGCGGTAATCGTCGATCGCCCGCATATGACGAACGAGCCGCGCGAGCTCCCGATCGCCGAAATCGTCACGTTTATCCACGCCAGCCTCGACCTTTGAACGGAGGGCCACGCCGTCCGGCGCCTCCTGTCCCAGCGTCATCTAACCCCGGCCCCGTGCGATTCGCACCTTGCTTGAGATCAAAGGCCGCCCAAATTTGCGGCACAGACCGCAGCGCTCGCAGGCACATGGCGAGGACCGAGCCTTCACGGTCTGTCACGGCGACCGATGTTCCGAAAACCGGAACAAGTCGCTGTCGTCGGGACCCTGACCGGGGTGGAACCCAGGCCTTACGGGCAAAAACAAAAGCCCCGGAGGTGATCCGGGGCTTTTGGATTGCTGCTGACTGCGGCACCGATTCGGGGCGTCGGCCGAGCCGGCGCTCACCGCGGGGCGAGCACCATCACCATCTGACGGCCTTCGAGCTGCCAGTCGCTCTCGACCTTCGCCACTTCGGCCGTATCGACCTTGACGCGCTCGAGCACCTTCACACCGAGATCCTGGTGGGCCATTTCGCGGCCGCGGAAGCGCAGGGTGACCTTCACCTTGTCGCCTTCCTCGAAGAAGCCGTGCATCGCCTTCATCTTCACCTCGTAGTCATGGGTGTCGATGCCGGGACGGAGCTTGATTTCCTTGATCTCGATGGTGCGCTGCTTCTTGCGCGCTTCGGCAGCCTTCTTCTGCTCCAGAAAGCGGAAGCGGCCGTAATCGAGGATCTTGCAGACGGGCGGCACGGAGTTCGGGGCGATCTCGACGAGGTCGAGACCGGCATCCTCGGCGATCTTCAGCGCATCGAAGAACGAGACCACGCCACGGTTGGCGCCGGTGTCGTCGATGAGCTGAACTTCGCGAACGCCGCGAATGTCGCGGTTCGAGCGGGGACCTTCCTTAACCGGGGTCGGGGCTGCGCGGTACGGACGACGAATGGGGACTTCTCCTGAATTTGGCGCCTCCGGCGCCGATGGATGAGACACATTGCACAAAGATGCGCGTTGTCAATGCACGACTCCGCTGGTCCGACCTCCGCCGCCGGGCGAAGGGCCGCGGCGTCAGCCTCCCAGCAGCGCGCTGTAGACGTCGAGGGTTTCGGAGACCATCGCCTCCAGCGAGAACTCGCGCTCGACATGGGCCCGCGCCCGGCGCGCCAGCGCGTCGCGCGCGGAGGGCCGTAGGGCAAGGGCCTCGCGCAGGCCCTCGGCCAGCGCCTGCGCATCGCCGGGCGGCACCCGCCAGCCCGTGCGTTCGCCGGGCGGCACCTGTGGGGGCGCCAGCACCGTCTCGGGAACCGCGCCGAGATCGGACACCACGACGGGCACGCCCATCGCCTGCGCTTCCACCGCGACGCGGCCGAACGCCTCCGGATCGGTCGACGGCACGGTGACGACGGCCGCCGAGAGCATGGCCGCGGGCATGTCGGCGCAGTGGCCGACGCGGCGGACCCGCCCTTCCAGCCCCGCCTTGGCGATCAGCCCGTCGAGCTCCTTCACATAACCGTCCCGCCCCTGCGCGTCTCCTGCGAGGATGAAGGCGGTCTCGTCGTCGCCGCCCTCCCGCATCAGTCGCGCCGCCTCGATCAGCACACGCTGCCCCTTCCAGCTCGTGAGCCGGCCGGGCAGCAACACGATGCGCTGGTGCGCCTCCACGCCCCAGGCCTTGCGAAGGGCCTGCACCCGGTCCGCCGTCACCGCCGCCGGGGCGAAGGCGGAGAAATTGGTGCCGCGATTGACGACCCGCACCCGATCGCGCGCCACCGGATACTTGGCGAGGATGAGCCCGGCCGTATAGGCGGAATTGGCGATGACGACGTCGCCGCGCGCCATCACCGAATTATACAGCGTCTTCACGGCCGAGCGGCTGTTGTAGGACCCGTGATAGGTCGTGACGAAAGGCAGTTTCAACAGGCGCGCGGCGGCCAGCGCCACCCAGGCGGGCGCGCGCGAGCGGGCATGGACGAGTTCGACCTCCTCCTCGCGGCAGAGCGCCACCAGCCGGCGGATGTTGAGCGCCATGGCGAGCGGGTTCTTGGAGGCGGCCGGGAACGGCAACCAGACGCCTCCCTTGGCCTGCAACTCCGCGACCAGGCGCCCGCCCTCGGTCGCTACCAACGCGCGCGCGCCGATATCGGTCAGCCCCTTGGCGATATCCACCGCCGTGCGCTCGGCTCCGCCGGCTTCCAGCTCGGGAATGATCTGCAGGATCGTGCGCCCGGCCAGCGCATGCGTCTCGGTCGACGGCAGGGAAAGATGGGCACCGGGCTTGAAGGACATGCTCTCGACGATCTGGACTTCCATTCCTCCGGGCGACTATGCCCGTCCGGGACAACGCCCGCAGCCTCAATGTGTCGCGGCGACCCGATTCGCCACAGGAGATTTGCCTTGGAGCGACAGCCCCCGCAATGGTTCGTCACCGGCGAAGGCCCGGCGCAGCGGCGCCTGGCCTTTCTCGAGCAGGCCGGCGACGGCGCCCCCGTGGTCTGGCTCGGCGGCTTTCGTTCCGACATGCGCGCGACCAAGGCCGAGGCTCTGGCCGGCTGGGCCGCCGAACGGGGCCGGGCCTTCCTGCGCTTCGACTATTCCGGTCATGGCGAGAGCGAAGGCGATTTTGCCGCCTTCACTTTGTCGGACTGGCTGGCCGATGCGCTGGCGGTGATCGAAAACCGCTGCAAGCGGGCCCCCGTGCTCGTCGGCTCGTCGATGGGCGGCTGGCTCGCACTGCTCGCCGCCCGGCAGCTCGCGGGTACCGCCCTGAGCCCGGCCGGGCTGGTGCTGATCGCCCCGGCCGTCGATTTCACCGAAGAGCTGATGTGGGCGCAGATGCCGGATGCGATCCGCAGGACGATCCTGGACAAGGGCGTGTGGCAACGCGAGTCGGACTACTCGCCCGAACCGACGCCGATCACCCGCGCCCTGATCGAGGACGGACGACGCCACATCCTGTTCGGCGGCGAGATCCGGACGGGTTGCCCCGTCCATATCCTGCAAGGCATGGCCGATCCGGACGTGCCATGGCGGCAAGCCGTCAAGCTGGTCGAGCATCTCTCCGGCGATCCGGTGGTGCTCACGCTGGTCAAGGGCGGCGATCACCGCCTTTCGACACCCGCCGATCTCGGCAGGCTCACGGACGCAGTCGCGGGACTGACGACCGCGGGGTGAGCTTTCCCGTCAGTGGACGCTGACCATCGTCAGGTCGTGCTCCCAAGCATTGGCGGTGGCCGCCTCGGGCGTATCGGTCACCAGGATCGGGGCGCCATCGGCCGAGAGCAGCGTATAGAGATGCAGGCCGGACTCGATCTTGGGCGCATGCGGGAAAAGCCGCATCAGCTCGTCCGAGGTCATCGGCTTGAGATAGGCGACTTCGCCGGTGCCGAGCGCCGCGAATTCGGCGGGGGTCAGCGGGTTCGCCTGGGTGTGGATCCTATCCTGTTTCATCGCGCCCTCCTTTGAGCAGTGCGAATGCGGTTCGAAGACTGCGCCTTCAATGATGAACAGATGCGTAAACCGCTTCCGCACCTTCCAAGATCGGGCCGTTGAAGCGCTTTCTAATCGCGGCTCACGATATCGATACGCCGGATGAAGCGTTCCGGTTCCGGCCGGACCAGATCGATCGCCAGCAGACCATTCGACAGGTCCGCCCCCATGACCTGCATGCCCTCCGCCAGAAGGAAACTGCGCTGGAACTGCCGAGCGGCAATGCCGCGATGCAGGAACTGGCGGTTCTTGTCATCGCTCTGGCGCCCGCGGATGGTCAGCTGGTTCTCTTCCCGCGTGATCTCCCGCTGATCGCGGGAGAAGCCCGCGACGGCGAGGGTGATCCGCAATCTGTCTGGTTCCCGCTCGGTGCGGGCCAGACGCTCGATGTTGTAGGGCGGGTAACCTTCGCTGGCGCCCTTCACCACCCGGTCCAGAGCCCGCTCGATGTCGTCGAAGCCGAGCAGGAAGGGGTGGGACAGACTGGGAGTGCGCGTCATTCCTCAAGCCTTTGCGCGAAGCCCTCGAGAGGCGCTCCATCGACCATCGGAGCCCGCTTTCGGCAGCACTCCGCAGGCAGGAGGCACACCCTCCCGCTTGGATCGAATATGGCGAGGGCCATGCCGGCGTTCAAGCCCGGCGCGCAAGGCGGTGCCGACGAGACGGTAGCACGAATGATGACGGGAGAATGGTACAGCCACCCCGGCTTGAACGGGGGACCTCTAGATCCACAATCTAGCGCTCTAACCAACTGAGCTATGGCTGCCCATCAGGCGCTCGGAGCCCTGCCGCGGCGGGCGGTCTCCAGCGGCGCGGAACCTAGAGCCGGCGACGGGCTTTTGCAACCGCGGAATCACTCTTTTTTCGCGGTGGCCTGCGGCCCCCCGGTCGCCCTGGCCTCAATCCTTCTTGAGACCGGCATTGGCGATGCGGGCCAGCTCGCGCAGATGATCCGCATAGGATTCGTAGGTCCGGCGGATCGCCTGGGCCTGGAGGGTCACCGCCTGCGACGGCGTGTCGACCCGTGCCAGCTTCTCCGCGTCGTCGACGCTCGCCTTGAATTCCTCGCAGGCGTGCTGAAGCATTCTGGCCTGCATCGCGCCCCAGGTCTTGGCGACGGCGAGGGTCTGGCTCAGCACCGCCTCCCCCGCCAGAGTCGCGGCCTGCGGCAGGCGCGGCGGCGGCAATTGTCCCAGCGAGACAGGTTGGGGCGCTGCGTCCTTGGCCTTCGCGACCGAGGCGGCCACGGCGTCATGCGCGACCTTGGCGACGGTCTCGCCGACAGCCTCGACGGTGGCGGCAGCAGATTCGGTGGCGGTTTGGGCTGCGGCGGCGGCCGCGACCATCGGCGCGGCGCCGCCCGTGGCCCGGATGGCAGGCTTCGCGGCGGCCGCCGGCCTCGATGTCGCGACAGGCTTGGCGGCCGGAGCCTCGCTCACGGCGGCTTTCGCAGCGGCTGGCTTGGAGGGAGCAGGCTTGGCCGGAGCCGGCTTTAACGCAGCAGGCTTGGCCGCGTTGGTCATCGCCGAAACGGACTTGTCGGCCGTGGGCTTGGTGGCGGCAGGCGCGCTGCTGGCAGACGACTCGGCCGGAGCCGCTTTCGCGACGGCGGCGGGAGCGTCTGCGGCCTTGGCGGAGGCGCGTCTGGGAGCCGCTTTCGCGGCTGCGGCGGCAGGCGCGCCGGCCGGCCCGGAGCGGGTGGAGGCGTCGGCGGACTGACGCTCCGGGGGTTTGCTAAGAGCCTTCACGGGCGAAAGACTGACCGGCGCCTTGGAGCGGGTCCGGGTCGGGGGCGGTTTCGCCATGGCTCTCTCCTCCATCATGACGGGCATGGCGGCCGGTCAAGCCCGGCCGCGATCCCGATGGCAAGCAAACGCCGCCCGGAGGCGGCGTCGTCTGGATCAGCGCGGCTTGGTGGCCGATTTGGTGACCGTCTCGGCGGTCTGCGTCACCTTCTCGGCGGCGTCGCTGGCGGTGCGGCTCATCGTCTCGGCGGCCTCGCTCGCTGCCTGCTGGGCGGCGCTGCCCATCTGCTTCAGCTGGTCTTGAAGCGCGGCCATCTGGGCCTTCAGGAACTCCGACTGGTGCTGCATGACCTCGGTCAGGTCCTTCGAAGCGACCATCTTGCGGGCGAGATCGAAAGCGGCGGCGACGTTGTTCTCGGCATAGGCAATGGCCTTGCGGGTCGCGTCATGGGTGTTCGCGCGGGCCGTTTCGGCGGAGCCGTGGGCGCTGTCCACAGCCTTCTGCGCGGCGCTCATGAAGCCGTCGAAGGCCTTGCGGGCCTGCTCGACGCTGCGCTCCGCGAAATCGCGCATCTCGGTGGGCACTTCGTAGGGAAGCTTGCCGTTCATGGAAATGCTCCTTTAAAGAGACGGATCGACATATTGTGCAGTGCAATAACACTGCGACACGGCGGTGACAATCTTCCAGCGGGCGGTGCCCGCCGGGCATATTAACGCTATTGCGAGGGGAAGCGGGAGAGCTGTCTTTGGTTCCATGGATTCTCGCGCGTTTGCCGGTTATTAAGGCTCTGTTATCCATAACGATGCGGATCGAACGAGCGCACGGGCATGAACGAAGCCGGACAGGACTGGGCGCGACGGGGCGCGGCGGCGGATGAAGATCCGGCGCTGAGAGCGTTTGCGGCCGGCGGCGCGCTCTTGCTCTGGGACACCGAGCACAGCCGCTTCGGCCATGCCAACCCCGCCGGCACCGCCCTGCTGGGCGGCGAGCTGCAGGCTTCGCCGCTGCCAACTGCGCGGCGGCTGGATCTGCTGGCGCGCGGGCTCGCCTCCACCGATGGGCTGCGTCTGGAGCGGCTGCGGCTGAAGGCGAGTTTTTCCGCCGTTCCGCTGGTCTGCGGCTGCAAGCTCGTCGCGATTCCCGGCGCGAGCCCGGTGCTGGGCGTGGCGATTCCCGCCTCCGAACTGCGCCGCCTCGGCGTCCAGGCGCCTGCAAAGGCGGCTTCGGACCTCGCCGCCAGCGCTGCGGAGCCACGTGCTGCCCAGCTCGTTGCCCACCCCCCCGCCTCCACCCAGCAGGAACCGCGCCCCGCGACGATCCGCTTCGTCTGGCAGAGCGACGCCGAGGGCCGGCTCACGCGCATGGCCGATACGGTCGAGATGCTCGGCGGGCCCGGCGCCGCGGCCGCGCTGATCGGCCGAAGCTGGACCGATCTGATCGGCACCACGCTGATCGACCGCGATGGCGGGCTGGCGGAGCGATTCGCGACTGCGGCCACCTGGAGCGGCCATGTGGTGCTGTGGCGCCTGCACGGCACCGACAGCGCCGCCCCGGTGGAACTCTCCGCCGTGCCCATCTTCGGTGCCGAGCGGCAACCGGCGGGCTTCCGTGGATTCGGCCTGGCCCGCCTCAGCGACAGCATGCCCTTGCCGCAGCCGGACGCAGCCGAACTCCCGCAGGAGGTCGTGGTCGCGGCACCGCCCCTGCCGGACGCCGACCCCAGTCAGCAAGCCGCCGCCGGTGATGTCGCCGCGGCACCGCTCGAACAGGCCTCGGACGAGGTGTCGTCGCCTGCCCTTCCGGAGGCCGAGCCCGCCCCTGTCGTGGACGGCACGCCCGACATCCTGCCGCAGCCGGCCGATGACGCCGAGCCTGACGCTGCGGCGACCGCCGAGGCGGCCGAGCCGGCCGGCGAAGACGATGCGACCGAGATGGCCGGCGCCGAGGACGAAGCCACCGGCGACGAGGACGGGCCCGAGTCGGCGCCGGAACCGCCGGCTGCCGCGACCGAGCCGGCGCCCGGGAACATTTTTCCGCTGCGCCAGGGGTCCCTCGCGATCCGCCCGGTGCTGGAGCCGTCCAAGACCAATCTCAGCTCGGCCGAGCGCAACGCCTTCCGTGAGATCGCCAAGGCGCTCGGCGCCCGCCTCGCCGACGATGGCGCGACAACCGAACCGCGCCTGCCGCCGGTCGCGCCCCTGCGGGTGAAGGAGCGCGAGGGCATCGACGAGCCTGCCGCCAAAGCGGAAACGGTCGCGATGGCCGCGCCGCCCGTGCGGCAGCGCAACGCCCATGCCGATCTGCTCGACCGGCTGCCGGTCGCGGTTCTCGTCAACCGCGGCGAGGACGCGCTCTATGCCAACCGCACCCTGCTCGATCTGCTGGATTATGCCGATCTCGACGATCTGAAGGCGGGCGGGGGTGTCAGCCGCCTGATCAAGGATGCCGAGCGCAGCGGCGGCGGAGCGATGACGCTGATCGACCGAGGCCAGCATCTGGTGCGGGTCGAGGCGGTGATCTCAAGCGTGGACTGGCTCGACGAGCCGGCGACGCTGATGGCTTTCCGCCACCCCGATGGCGGCGGTGAAGTGCCTGTTCTCACTCCCGAAGAGGCCGAGGAAGCCGAGCTGGCGGCCGAGTTCGAGGCCGAGCAGGCGGAATCGGCGGCCCGCGTCGAAGCGCTGCGGCTCGATGCCGAGGTTCGCGACGAGCGCATCGCGGAGCTGACCGCCATGCTCGACACAGCGACGGACGGCGTGGTGACGGTGGACGATCGCGGGCGCATTCTCTCTCTCAACAAGGCGGCCGAGGCCCTGTTCGGCTACGACCAGCGCGAGGTCACGGGCGAATTGCTGACGCTGCTCTTCGCCAATGAGAGCCACGCCCCCGCGCTCGACTACCTCGAAGGGCTGAAGGGCGGCGGTGTCGCCTCCCTGCTGAACGATGGGCGGGAGGTTGCCGGCCGGGTGCGGCAGGGCGGGAAGATTCCGCTGTTCATGACCATGGGCCAGATCGCCCATGGCGAGGAGCCGCGCTTCTGCGCCGTGCTGCGCGACATCACCGCCTGGAAGAAGACGGAAGGCGAACTGGTCGATGCCCGCAAGGCGGCGGAACTCGCCAGCGCGCAGAAATCCGATGTGCTCGCCAAGATCAGCCACGAGATCCGCACCCCGCTCAACGCCATCATCGGCTTCGCGGAGGTGATGGCCGAGGAGCGGTTCGGCCCGATCGGCAACGAGCGCTACAAGGAGTATCTGCGCGACATCCACCAGTCGGGCGGCTACGTCATCAGCCTCGTCAACGACCTTCTGGACCTCGCCAAGATCGAGGCCGGCAAGCTCGACCTCGATTTCGTCAGCGTGAACCTCAACGACATCGCGCTTTCGACCGTCGCGCTGCTCCAGCCGGAGGCGCAGCGGGCCAAGGTGGTGCTGCGCTCCGGCCTTTCGCCGAAATTGCCGCCGGTGGTGGCCGATGAGCGCTCGATCCGGCAGATCGCGATCAACCTGCTTTCCAACGCGGTGAAGTTTACCGATGCCGGTGGACAGGTGATCATCTCGACGGCGCTGGGCGACCAGGGCGAGGCGATCCTGCGCGTGCGCGACACCGGCATCGGCATGGATGACGACGAGCTGAAGCTGGCGCTCGAACCCTTCAGGCAGGTTCCAACGACCCGCCGCTCCGGCGGCACCGGCCTCGGCCTGCCGCTCACGAAGGCGCTGGTCGAGGCCAACCGGGCCGCCATGGCGATCACCAGCGTCAAGAAGGAAGGCACCCTGGTGGAGGTTACCTTCCCGCCGCAGCGGGTTCTGGCGAGCTGAGCCACGTGCGAGGCTGAGTGGCGGGACAGCGCGGGCGCCACAGTTTCGCCGTGTTTGACCATCTCCTAGGCTGAAGCTCGCCCGAGGGGCGGAGGACCCCGCCCGCATGCGTCAGCGAGCCCTGCCCTGATGGTTACCTCCGGTTCACGCAGCCCCGGTCTCCACCACTGGTTCCAGGCGGCGATCGTGCTGATTCTGATGTGCTCGGCGGTGCTGGGCGCCAATGCCCTGGCCGGCTTCTGGTCCGGTTACCAGAAATCGCGCGAGGGGCTGGCGAGCCTGCTCTCGTTCAGCGCGGTCCTCGCCATCGCCAGCGAGGTCGCAGCCGAACGCGGCCCGGCCAATATCGCGATGGGCCGGGCGACAACCGGCGAGGCGGCGCGGGCCGGCCGGCTCGACGAGATCCGCAGGCGGATCGATGCGGATCTTGCCACTCTGCCCGCCTCGGCGGCACGCACCGCGCTGGAGGAGACGCTGGCCCGCTCGCGCCTCGCGGTTGACGCGGTGCTCGACCTGCCGCGCGCGGAGCGCGATCCCGCGGCGATCCAGCGGGCGATCGAGACGATGTTCGCAGCGGCGGATCTGACGGGGCCGTTGATCGATTCGGCCATGGGCCGGACGATCGTCCCGGGCTCCAATCTGATGGGCAGGGCCATCACCGCTCGGATGCTCGCCCAGTTGCGTGATCAGGCCGGCCGGATCGGTTCGCATGTCGTCATCGCCGTTTCGCAGAGCCGGCCGCTCGATGCCGCGCAGAGCGTGGCGTTCGGGGAGGCGCGCGGCCGCGTGGTCCAGCTCTGGCAGCTGCTCCAGCTGCAATTGGCCGCCAGCGAAACGCCCGCTCTCATGGAGGCCCGCCGTGCCGTCGAGGCGGAATTTTTCGGCTATGGCCTGCAGCTGATCGACGATGCGCGCGCGCGCCTCCGGGAAGGCGACCCGACGCTCTCGGCGGCGAGCTTCACCCGCGCGATCGTGCCGAGCTTCAGGCCTATCGAGACGTTGCGCGACACCTATCTTTCCCAGATCATCCGGCAGCTCAAAACCGAGAGGGACACGGCGCGGCAGGCGTTCCTGCTCGCCTGTCTAGCCATCCTCCTCACCCTCGGCGCCGAGCTGCTGCTGCTGGTTTGCGCCCAGCGGCTGCTGTTCGCGCCGCTTCTGGCGGCGCGCGACGAGGTGATGCGGCTGGCCGATGGCCATCTAGCGCCCGGCGTGCCGCAGCCGTCCGTTCGCGGAGAGATGCGTGCGCTGTTCGATGCGCTGGGCCGGCTGCGTGACAGGCTCCTGGAGCGCGACAGGCTCGATCTCGAGCGCACGCGCCTTGAAAACAAGCTGCGTGTCCAGGCTGAGACCGACGGGCTGACCGGCGTCCTCAACCGGGGAGCGCTGGAACGTGCAGCCGCCGAACTCTCGCGCAGCTCGGTCCGGGTCGGGCTCATCCTGCTCGACCTCGACTACTTCAAGAGCGTCAACGACCGCTTCGGCCATGCGGCGGGCGATGCGGTCCTGCGGGCGACAGCGCAGAGGCTCGCCGCCGTGCTCGCCGAGGAGGATCTCGTGGCGCGGTTCGGCGGAGAGGAATTCGCCGTGCTGCTTACGGGTGCCCGCGCGGAGGCGCTGGCCGCAATCGCGCTGCAGCTGCGCCAGATGATCGAACAGGAGCCTTTCATGCTGCCCGATCACCGCCTCGTCGCGGTCACCGCAAGCTTCGGCACGGCGGTCACGACCGCACGGCCTGGCATGTGGCAGGACCTGCTGGAAGCAGCAGACGCGGCGCTCTATCAGGCCAAGACCGGCGGCCGCAACCTCGTCGTCGCCTCCGGCTGAGACGCCTGGCTCGCCGGCGAAAGGCCGCATGACGGCGGCTCCGTCCCAGCCCCTCCAGCGCGCCGCCGAAGCCGCGTGCTCGAGGCACGGTCGCTAGAGCACGCGACCGCGTCCGTTCGGACAGGCGATGGTCTGGAGCATGCTGGTGTCTCGTGGAACGACGGCGTCATCCCGGGCAAGCTGCGAAGCAGCGCCGCTCCGGGATCTATCGTAGCGTTCCTGAGCCCTTCGATGGATCCCGGGGCAAGCCCGGGATGACGGTGTGGTTCCGAGCAAACTCAGCATTCTCTACAGCAGCGTGCCCGTCAGGATCGCCGCGGCGACGCCGAAATAGATGACCAGGCCGGTGACATCGACCATCGTCGCCACCAGCGGGGCCGAGGCGCTCGCCGGATCGAAGCCGAAACGCTTCAACAGGAAGGGAAGCATCGAGCCCATCAGGGAGCCGAAGGTCACGATGCCGATCAGCGCGCAGCCGACCGTGGCGGCGACGAGCACCCAATGCGGGCCGTAATCATAGAAGCCCAGCCATTGCCAGACGGCGATGCGGGTCACCCCGATGGTGCCGAGGATGGTGCCGAGCACGATGCCGGAGGGCAGTTCGCGCAGAACCACCCGCCACCAATCCTTCAGCGTGATCTCGCGCAGAGCGAGCGCCCGGATGATCAGCGAGGTCGCCTGCGAACCGGAATTGCCGCCCGAGCTCATGATCAGCGGAATGAACATCGACAGCACGATCGCCTTTTCCAGCTGGCCCTCGAAATGCTGCATGGCCGAGGCCGTCAGCATCTCGCCCATCAGCAGGATGGAGAGCCAGCCGGCCCGCTTGCGGATCATCCGGCCGAAGCCGATCTCGTTGTAGGGCTCGTCGAGCGCCTCCATGCCGCCCAGCTTCTGCACATCCTCGGTGGTTTCGTCGATCATCGCGTCGATGACGTCGTCGACCGTGACGATCCCGATCACATGGTCGGACTCGTCCACCACCGGCACCGCGAGCAGGTTGTATTTCGAGATCAGCCGCGCCACGTCCTCGCGATCGGTCTCCGCGGCGACGGTGATCGGCTTGTGCTCGAAGCCGGCCGAGGCGACCGGCGCGGCGGGATCGGCACTGATGAGCCGGCGCAGCGACGCCGAGCGCACGAGCTTGTGCGTCAGCGGATCGAGCACATAGATCGCATAGACGGTTTCGCGCGAGCGCTCGACATGGCGGATGTGGTCGAGTGTCTGCTGCACCGTCCAGGTCGAGGGCACGCTGACGAACTCCGTCGTCATGATCGAGCCGGCACTGTGCTCCGGATAGGCCGAGAGCCGTTCCAGCTCGGAATGGGTCTTGCGGTCGATCAGGGCGCCGATATTGGCGCGGAACGGCTCTTCGAGATCTTCGAAGACGTCGGCGGCACGGTCGGCCGACATCGCCTGAAGCAGGGCGGCGGCGCGCTCCTGCGGCAGCAGGGCGACAATGTCGGAGGCTTCGGCGAGTTCGGGCTGGTCGAGCACCTCGACGGCCCGCTCGAAGGGCAGTTCCAGCAGGATGCGGGCGACGCTCGCATTGTCCTGCTCGTTCAGCGTCTCGACGATGTCGGCGACGTGTTCCTGCGTCAGCGTCCGGGCAAGCGTGAGCGCTAGGAGGTCGGGGGCGAGAGTGGTGGCATTCATGGGCTCTGTCCTTGCGATCGGCCGTCGGCGGCCGGTCGCTCGGGCTGAGCCGGATCCCCGGATCAGCCGCGCGAGGCGGCAGCAGACGGCTTCGACTGTCGACTGGGACTGTCGGTTGGCATCGGGGTGGGTTGTCCTGTGAAGGTCGGCAGCGGGCGCCGACAGGGGTGCCAATGCACCCGCTGTTGCGCTGCGTCAAACGGTTTTTTCCGCCCGGCGCAGCGCGCGAGCGGGCTTGGTCGCGACAGCCCGGATCCGCTATCGTCCGGCCCGTCCGACTCGGCCGCGCCGAGGCCGCCCTCCACCGCTCGAACAGCCGGAAAACCACGATGACACTCACGATCTATGGCTGCTCCCGCTCGCGCGCCACGCGCGTGATCTGGCTCGCCAACGAGCTCGGCCTGCCCTTCGAGCAGGTGCCGGTGATCCAGGCCTATCGCCTCGCCGATCCGCAGGCGGCGGACGCCCCCTTGCACACGCGCCATCCCGATTTTCTGGCGATCAATCCGAACGGGCATATTCCCAGCATCGACGATGACGGCTTCAGGCTGCACGAATCGCTGGCGATCAACCTCTACCTCGCCCGCAAGCATGGCGGCCCGCTGGCGCCGGCGAGCGTGCAGGAGGACGGGCTCGCCGCGATGTGGGCGCTGTGGGGCGCGATCGAATGCGAGACCCACACGCTGAACCTGCAGCAGCACATGGCCGCCTTCTCGCCCGAGAAGCGCAAGCCGGAACTGGTCGAAGCAGCGCTCGCCGCACTTGCCGCTCCCTTCGCCGTTCTCGACCGGACGCTCGCCGAGGGCGGCGGCTTCGTGATGGGCGGGCGCTTCACCGTCGCCGACATCAACCTCGCCGAGATCATCCGCTACGCCAAGCCGGCGACGCAGCTCTTCGACGCCGCCCCGCATGTGAAGGCCTGGCTGGCCGCCTGCCAGTCCCGCCCCGCCTTCCAGGCGATGTGGGCCGCGCGCGAGGCGGAGCCGGCCTGAGCGCAGGAAACGGGTGGGACGGGGCCGGCGTCGGCTGCATCGTCCCCTTGCTCCGGCCTGCTGCCACAGCGCGTCACGGCGCGGCGCCAGACGGACACTCCGGGGCCTGCCCCCTGTCCCCTGTCGCCAAGTCGAAGAGCCGCCCGATGACTGACCGCAGCGCCCGCCCACCCGCTATGGACGCCAGCGACTGGCTGCTGCTGGTTCTGCTGTCCCTGCTCTGGGGCGCCTCCTTCTTCTTCGGAAAGATCGCGGTGGAGCAATGGCCGCCGCTCGCCGTGGTGCTGGCTCGGGTCGCGCTCGCCGCGGCGGCACTGCTGATCGTGGTGAGGGCATCCGGCCTGTCGATGCGGCTCGGCCGACAGGTCTGGCTGGCATTCTTCGGCATGGGCCTGCTCAACAATCTCATTCCCTTCGGCCTGATCTTCTGGGGACAGACTCAGATCGCCAGCGGGCTGGCCTCCATCCTGAACGCCACGACGCCGCTTTTCGGCGTCGTGGTCGCGCATCTGTTCGGCGGCGAAAAGGCGAGCGGGTCCAAGCTCGCCGGGGTGGCGGCGGGCCTCGTCGGAGTAGCGGTGCTGATGGGGCCGGACGCGGTGAACGGGATCGGCGGCGCGCTGTTGCCGCAGCTCGCCTGTCTGGGCGCCGCGCTCTCCTATGGCTTCGCCGCTCTCTATGGCCGGCGCTTTCGGGGGCTGCCGCCATTGGTCACCGCCACCGGCCAGGTCACTGCCACGACGGTGATGTCGATTCCGCTCGTACTGGTCTTCACCCCGCCCTGGACGCTGCCGGTGCCGAGCCTGCAGACGGCCGCCGCGCTGATCGCGCTGGCGTTGCTGTCCACCGCCCTCGCCTATGCGATCTTCTTTCGCATCATGAGCCGGGCCGGCGGCACCAATGTCATGCTGGTGACCTTTCTCATTCCAGTCAGCGCGATCCTGCTGGGCTGGCTGTTTCTCGGCGAGGCGCTGCTGCCGCGCCATTTCGCCGGCATGGCCGGCATCGCGCTGGGCTTGGCCCTGATCGACGGGCGCCTGCTCGCGCGCCGGCGCCCCGCCCCGCACGACTGAAGCCGCCTCGCTCTTCTCTCTGCATTGCGTCCATTCAACCGATTAAACGCAATGGATTTCGGGCGCTGAACGCTGGGCCGAGCAGGAGCAATTCCGCATCAAAGAGCCCGAACCGAGTGTCCCGGCGCAATGCTGCGGCGCGGTAGACGGCATTTGGCGCCACATCCTTGCGAAGCACGGCACGAGGCTCGGGGCCACCGCAGACAATCCGCGCCCGGCGGCATTGTTGCCCCTTGTGGATTATTGTCGTTTTATTATGAATTTTCATCGGGTCGACTAAAATGCCGGAGTCGTTCAGGGGATTTTGGCCGATGAGATGCCGCGACCAAGCGGCGCCAAGGGGAAACAGGGGACGCCGATGGATGTGCGGCAGCTGCGATGCTTCATCGCGGTCGCGGAGGAGCTGCATTTCGGCCGCGCCGCGGAACGGCTGAGCATTGCGCCGCCGGCTCTCTCCCGCCAGATCAGCTCGCTCGAAGACGAACTCGGGGTCAATCTGCTGACGCGAACCACGCGGCAGGTCTCCCTCACCCGCGCCGGGCTGATCATGCTCGAGGAGGCGAAGGGAATTCTCGTGAAGATGGAGCATGCCTCGCGCAATGTCCGCGAAGCGTCCCTTTCAGCCGGCAAAATATTGCGCGTGGGGGCGATCGACGCCGCCTCGTCTAGCTTCGCGCCCGAAGCGTTGATGACCTTCCGCGCTCGCTTCCCGGGCACCGAGATCAAATTCGTCGAGGCGATGACGACCTCGCTGGTGCAGATGCTGGAAGCCGGCAAGCTCGATCTGGCGTTGATGCGCCCGCCGCGCAAGCCGACCGATTGCGCGTTCGAGATCCTGCGAGTCGAACGGCCGCTGGTGGTGCTCAACGAGAGCCATCCGCTGGCCGCGCGCGACCACCTCACGATGCATGATCTCGTCGGCGAGCCCTTCGTCGTCCCGTCCAAGCGGGCGCGGCCCTATGCCTATGATCTGGTGATGTCCTATTTCGAAAGCGTCGGCGCGGTGCCGAACGTCACGATCGAAGCGACCGAGAAACCGGCCGTGATGTCCGCCGTCGCCGCCGGGCTCGGCATGGCGCTGGCGCCGGACTGGGTCTCGCGGCTGAGCTTTCCCGGCGTGACCCTGCGGCGCCTGCGCGGGGCGCTGCTCGATCCGCCGCCGCCCGGCGCGCTCATCGGCGTCGCCTGGCGCCCGCAGCAAAAGCTGCCGCCGCGCGACGACTTCCTCGCGATCCTGCGCGAGAGCGTCACCCTGATCGAGGAGCGGCACGTGCTGCCCTACGCCACATCCGCACAACCGTCGAAACAGGCGGAGCGGCTGGAAGCCCTAGCTGGAGGAGCCCAATGAGTCTGAACCAGATCGAACGCGCGCAAGGCTTGCGCGTCCGCTCGACACAGGACCTAGCCGGAGGCCTGTTCATGATGTTCCTGGCGCTCGTCGCCCTACTCTATTCGTGGGACCTGTCCTCCGGCACGCTGCGCCAGCTCGGCCCCGGCATGCTGCCCAAGGCTTTCGCGGTGATCTGCGGCGTGCTCGGCGTGATGCTGGCGCTCGGCTCTCTGCGCTATCAGGGCGAGGCGCTGTCGGGCTGGTCGTGGAAGGGCATCATCTTCGTGCTCGGCGGCGCCTGCCTGTTTGCGCTGACGATCCGCGGTTTCTCGATCGGGCCGATCGAGGTTCCGGCTCTGGGCCTGCTCGTCTCCGGCCCGCTGCTGATCCTGTATTCCGGGCTCGCAGCCGATGATCTGAACAAGAAGCAGCTGGTGATCTTCGCCATCGCTATGTCGGCCGCCTGCATCGCGCTGTTCAAATATGCGCTGAGCCTGCCGATCCCGCTGGCGCCCTGGCTGCTGGGAATCTGAGCGACATGGATATCTTTTCCAATCTCTCGCTGGGCTTCAGCGTCGCGCTGAGCCTGCAGAACATCGCACTGTGCTTCCTGGGCTGCCTTGTCGGCACGCTCATCGGCGTGCTGCCGGGCGTGGGGCCGATCGCGACGATCTCGATCCTGCTGCCGATCACCTTCGGGCTCGACCCCACCGGCGCGTTGATCATGCTCGCCGGCATCTATTACGGCGCGCAATATGGCGGCTCGACCACCGCGATCCTGGTCAACATCCCGGGCGAGGCCACCGCCGTCGTCACCGCCCTGGACGGCCACCAGATGGCCAAGCAGGGCCGGGCCGGCGTCGCGCTCGGAACCGCCGCGATCGGCTCCTTCGTCGCAGGCTGCGTCGCCACGCTGATCATCGCCGCGCTGGGCGCGCCATTGACCAAAATGGCGCTGCTTTTCGGCCCTGCGGAGTATTTCTCGCTGATGGTGATGGGGCTGTGTTTCGCGGTCGTGCTGGCACGCGGCTCGATCCTGAAGGCCTTCTGCATGATCATGCTGGGGCTGCTGCTCTCCACGGTCGGCACCGATCTGGAAACCGGCCAGGAGCGGCTGACCTTCGGCATCCCAGCCCTGTCGGACGGCATCGACTTCTCCGTGCTGGCGATGGGCGTGTTCGGCTTCGCCGAAGTGCTGCGCAACCTGGAAAGCCCCGAGGCGCGCGACGTGGTGCGGGCCAAGATCGGCCGGCTTCTGCCGGGCTGGGACGACATCAAGCAGGCGGCGGCGCCGGTCCTGCGCGGCACCTTCGTCGGCGGCATTCTCGGCATCCTGCCGGGCAATGGCGCGGTTCTCGGGCCCTTCGCCAGCTATACGATGGAGAAGAAGCTCGCCAAGGATCCGTCCCGCTTCGGCAAAGGCGCGATCGAGGGCGTGGCCGGGCCTGAATCGGCGAACAATGCCGGCGCGCAGACCGCCTTCATCCCGCTGCTGACGCTCGGCATTCCGCCGAATGCGGTGATGGCGCTGATGGTCGGCGCGATGACGATCCACGGCATCATTCCCGGCCCGCAGGTGATGACCCGCAATCCGGAGCTGTTCTGGGGCATGATCGCCTCGATGTGGCTCGGCAACCTGATGCTGCTGGTCATCAACCTGCCGCTGGTCGGCCTGTGGGTGAAGCTGCTGCAGGTGCCCTATCGCCTGATGTTCCCGGCGATCCTGATCTTCTGCTGCATCGGCATCTACTCGGTGAACAACCAGCCGCTGGACGTCGCCTTCACGGCCCTGTTCGGCCTGTTCGGCTATCTGCTGATCAAGTTCGGCTTCGAGCCCGCGCCGATGCTGCTCGGCTTCGTGCTCGGCAAGCTGATGGAAGAAAAGCTGCGCCAGGCGCTGATCATCTCGCGCGGCTCGTTCATGACCTTCCTCGAGCGGCCGATCTCGGCCGGGCTGCTGGCCGTCGCGGTGATCGTGCTGGTCATCGCGCTGCTGCCGTCCATGTCCAAGAAGCGCGAGGAAGCCTTCGCCGAATGACGGGGTTGCGGCCGCTCGAGGCCGCGCCCCACCTTTCACCGCACAACGATAAAAGGGAGAGAGATCGATGAAGAAACTGGTTCTCGGAATTGCTGCCGCCGCCACGCTCGCCTTCGCCGGCGGCGCTCAGGCGCAGGCCTACCCCACCAAGCCGATCACCATGATCGTGCCCTTCGCGGCCGGCGGGCCGACCGACATCATCGCCCGCATCGTCGCCGACCACATGTCCAAGACGCTCGGCCAGCAGTTGGTGATCGAGAATGTCGCGGGCGCCGGCGGCACCACCGGCATCGCCCGCGCCGTGAGCGCGGCGCCGGACGGCTACACCATCGCGATGGGGCATCTCGGCACCTTCTCGGCGGCGCCGGCCACCTATCCGGGGCTGAAATACGATCCCATCAACGGCATGCAGACCATCGGCCTGGCCGGCGGCACGCCGATCCTGATCGTCGCCAGCAAGACCTTTGCGCCCCAGGACCTGAAGAGCTTCGTCACCTATGTGAAGGAGAACAAGGACAAGGTGAACGAGGCCCACGCCGGCGTCGGCTCGGTGTCCTGGACGACCTGCACCCTGCTGAAGGGCGTGCTCGGTACGCCGAAGATCAACTCCGTCGCGTATCGCGGCACCGGCCCGGCGCTGAACGACCTCGTCTCCGGCCAGGTCGATTTCATGTGCGACCAGATCGTCTCGGTCGCCGAGCAGGTGCGTGCTGGATCGATCAAGGCCTATGCGGTGGCCTCGGCCGAGCGTTCTCCCGCTCTGCCGAACGTGCCGACGACCAAGGAAGCGGGCTTGCCCGAGTTCCAGATCGAGGCTTGGAACGGCATCGCCGGCCCCAAGGGCATGCCAAAGGAGGCCGTCGACAAGCTGGTCGACGCGCTGAACAAGGCGCTGAACGACGAGGCCACCAAGAAGCGCCTGCTCGATCTGGGCACGGTGCTGCCGACTGCCGAAGACCGCACGCCCGCCGGCTTCGCCGCCATCATCAAGCGCGACGCCGACAAGCTGACCCCTGCCCTCAGCGCCGCGTCGAAGCAGTAACGCCGGCGCATTTCGCAAGGACGATCAGGGGCGGGCCGCGGGCCCGCCCCTTTTGCGTTCCAGGCGAACGCTCACTCGCTGGCGCGCGAGCCCGCTGACAAGCACGGCCGTTTCTCGCGGCTGTTAAGCCTCGTTAACAACTCGTGAGCGAGCCCAACCGGAACCGTATCGCCATACCGTGGTTGTCCCTGCCGAGGTTCACACCCGAGAGGAGAACGACCATGATCAAGACCATCGCGATCGTCGCCACGCTGGCGCTGGCTCCGGCTGCCGCCTTCGCCCAGACCCAGCAGCCCTCCGGCGGCGCCGTTGGCGGGGCGACCAGCGGCGCGGCGACCGGGGCCATCGGCGGCGCCGTCGTCGGCGGGCCGGTCGGTGCGGCTGTCGGCGGCATCGGCGGGGCCGTTGTCGGCGCCATCATCGGCGATGCCGCCGAGCCGAAGCTGAAGACCTATGTCGTCGAACAGCGCGTGCCGTCCTACACCTATGCCGAGCCGGTCGCCGTCGGCACCGTGCTGCCGGCACAGGGCGTCGTGTATCACCGCCTCCCGGCCGATTACGGCCCGCGCGCCTCGGACTACAGCTACACCGTGGTCAATGACCGCACCGTGATCGTCGAGCCGCAGAGCCGCCGGATCGTCCAGATCATCGAGTGATCGCCGGGAAGCGTCGCGGAAGCGGGGCCTCGCTCCGCTCCCGCCTCTCTTTTTCCTTCGATCCAAAGAGAAAGGCCGCGGCAGTGCCGCGGCCTTTCCGGCTTCCTGGGGGCGCTGCGCCGCGGCGCGGCCTCAGTACTTGCGGACCACCGGCTGCACCGGCACCGTCTGGGCCGGATCGTCCCAGCGATAGGTCAGGCCGGCGGAGACGACGTTGATGTAGGGCTTGGCCTCGCCGGCGAAGAGTACGGCGCTCTGCTGCGGGTGGAAGCCGGTGTAGTTCACCTTGGCCTTCTTCACGTCGATGAAGGTGTAGCCGACATCGAGCTTGAGCTTGCTGGTGAGCTGGTAGCTCAGGCCGGCCGAGAGCCAGAGGCGGTCATTGTCGGCGATGAAGATCGTGCGGTTGCGATCGTTGACGGCCGAAAGCTCGTAGCCGACGCCGGCGCGCAGGGTCAGATCCTTGTTGTACCTGTACTCGGCGCCCAGCGAGAAGAACCAGGCATCGTCATACTGGAAGTTCAGGCTGGTGACCGGAACGCCGGCGAGCTTGGCGACGATCGGGATGTTGCGGAAACGGCTCCAGTTCGTCCACTCGACGCCGGCATGCACCTGCCACTGCTCGTTGATCACCTGCGACACGCCGAAAACGACCGAGTCGGGCAGGTTCAGATTGGCCTTGACCGGAATATAGGCGACCGGCGTGCGGAACGAACCGTCGAGGCTCTGGCGGATGGAGGAGCGATAGGCCAGGCCGATCGAGGTGCCCTGCATCGGCGTGAGGGTGAAGCCGAAGCGGTAACCGAAATCGATCGTGTCGCCTTCCAGAATCACCGGCGGCGCAGCCGGGCCGATGCCCGACGCCTGCTTGAGCGAGGCCTTCAGATACTGCACCTGCAGCGCGGCACCGATCGAAAGCCAGTCATTGACCTGATAGCCGACCGTCGGCGAGACGTTAATGGTCCCCAGACGGGCAGAGCGGCCATAGATCTGCGCGGCGTTGACCTGGTTCTCGGCCTTCGAGCGCAGGCCGTAGGGCGCGCCGGTCGTCATGCCGACCCAGAGCCTGTCGGTAAGCTGCCAGGCCGAATAGGAGGCCGGGATGAAGGCGCCGTCGCCGCCGAGATTGCCAGTGCCGTTCTGGATGGGGTTCAGCGGACCGCCGGGCAACGCCAGCCGAGTCGGCTGCGTCGGGTCATAGGCTGCATTGGCATTCAGATAGGTGAAGTTCCACTGGCTGTTGCGGCCGGGGAACATGGTGATCGTCGCCGGGTTCCAGGCCATGGCGCCCATGCCGATGCCGCCGGAAGCAGCGCCGGCATAGGCCATGCCGAGGCCTTCGGCGCTCTGGCCGCTGCGGATCGCAAAGGAGCTCGCCGAGGTGGCGCCGGCAGCCACGAGGGCAGCGAGGGAAACCGAGGCGGCGGCTACAGTGCGGACGAGGCCCTTCATCGAATCCATCCCAATATTTGTTTCATGCGGAGGCTGGTCGCCTCGCTCGATTCGAACCATGGCCCGAGCCGAATTTCGCCGCAATCCCGCCCATGACGCCACTCTTCGGCCCGGCGAGAGCCTTTTTTCGCGCTGCAGCATCGCGAAAGTCCGCAAAACCTCTCGAAAATGGCGACCGGCACGGGGCAATGGTTCCGAAACAAACTGTTTATATGTGAACTTTCGGCGGTTTTTCGGGCCTTTGCTTCTAGGCATCTCCCGGCCGGGAATCGCGATGCTGCGACGCTTTGCCGGCAGGCGTGTCATTCCCGCAACAAGTCTGCCGCCCATATCGCGCGGGCGCGTCATGCAGCGACGCTCTTGCCTTCCGGCACCGGCTGCGGGCAGGATCGTGCATCAATTAGATCGTTTGAATCTGGGGGAAACACCTTGAAACTGCTTCGTTACGGCGCGCCCGGCCAGGA
>NZ_JBMDWH010000024.1:0-3075 GCF_048595345.1 Allobosea sp. | reverse complement strand
CCCAATCCGGTTGGTGTGCCGGCGACGGGCGCTCCCCAGCGGCCGGCGCCCGCACCTGCAGAGCCGGCGCCCGGCGTTCCGGCCACCGGCGCCCCGGCCCAACCGCAGACGCAGCGGCAGAGCGCGCCTGTGCCGGCGCCCGCTCCGGCTCCGGCCCCCGCGCCCGGCGTTCCGGCGACCGGTGGCGCGCCTGCTCCCGCTCCGTCAGCGCCGCAGCCCGCGCCGCAGCCGGGCATTCCCGCGACCGGAACGCCGGCTCCGGGCGCTGCTGCGCCGCCTCCGCCGGCCGGAGTCGCTCCGGCTCAGCCGCCGGCGGCCCTGCCCGGCCAGCCACCGCAGCGTGAAACCCGGCGCGGCTTTTCGCCGGGCGTCGCGGCCGCAATCGGCGCCGGAGCCGGCCTCGTCGGCGGCATCATGGCGACGCAGGGCGCCCAGCGCCTGGACGACATCCGCGCCCGCCGTCAGGAGGAGCGCGAGGGTGACGTCACCATCATCCGCGAGCCGGGCCGCACCATCATCCGCGGCGATGACGGCACGGCCATCATCCGCCGCGACGAGGACCAGCGCTTCCGCGATCTCGGCTGGCAGGGTCGCTCCGAGCGGCGCGGCGGCGAGACGCGGACCGTGTTCGAGCGGCCGGACGGCTCGCGCGTCATCACCGTGACCGACGAGCAGGGGCGGCTGATCCGCCGCATCCGCACCGAGCCGGATGGCCGCGAGGTCATCATCATCGACAACACGGTGCGCGGCGGCGGCCCTGATCGCTTCGCCGATGAGATCGTGGTGCTGCCGCCGCCGCCGCTGCCGATTCCGCGCGAGCGCTATATCGTCGATGCCGAAAGCGCCGATGAAGGGCTGCTCTACGAGACCTTCGCGGCCCCGCCGATCGCGCCGATCCCGCGCCGCTATACGCTGGACGAGGTGCGCTACTCGCCGGATCTCAGGGCCCGGATGCGCAGCGTCGATGTCGATTCGATCAATTTCGACAGCGGCTCCTGGCAGGTGACTCAGGACCAGGCACAGCGGCTCGCCGTGATCGCAGCCTCGATCAAGCAGGTGCTGCGCAACTCGCCCAACGAGGTCTTCATGGTCGAGGGCTATACCGATGCCGTCGGCTCGGATGTCGATAATCTCTCGCTGTCCGATCGGCGGGCGCAGTCGGTGGCCGAGATCCTGACGCGGGATTTCCAGATCCCGCCCGAGAACCTGACTACGCAGGGCTATGGCGAGCAGTATCTCAAGGTGAATACGCAAGCGGCCTCGCGCGAGAACCGGCGCGTCACCCTGCGGCGCATCACACCGCTGCTGAGCGGCCAGAGCCGCTGAGGATCGCTCTCCCTGCAAGGACCGGAGGCCGCCCCATCGGGCGGCCTCTTTCGTTTCCGCGGGAACCGGCGCCAGTTTCCGTTGTTGATTTCGCGGAGGACTCCCAATCCAGGAGGCGAAGCCGTGAAACCGTTCACCCTCTCCCTCGCAGGCCTGTTGATGACGGGCCTTCTCGCCGCCCCGGCCGAGGCCCAGCAGGACGCGCCCGGCGCACCACCCGCTCCGTCTCCGCAGGTGAGGCAGCGGGCGCCCGGCGTCCCGCTGGCCCCGCGCACGGATATGGCGCGGCTGCGAAGCGACCAGGGCGCGCGCCCCGAGCAGCGGCAGGAGGCGGATCGGAATCTGCCGATGCCGCGCGGCGTGCCCTCGATCATCGCACCCTGACGATCCGTCATATCGCGCCGATCGCGTTCAGTTTCTGGAAAGGCGGTTCTGCTAGGACGAGCGGCATGAGCGACGCCATCTCGACCGCCACGAGCCTTATCGCAATGTCCAGCACTGCGACGCAGCAGGCTCTCGCGACCCGTTTCGTCAAGCAGAACGCCGATGCGGAAGCCGGTGTCGTCGCCCTGCTGGAGCAGGGTGCCGAGCAGGCCAAAGCGAGCCTGCCGGCCGGACAGGGCGGGCAGATCGACCGTTTCGCCTGAGCGGCGAGCGCTTCGTTCGCGGCCCATTGCGACGTCTCTTTTCCCTGCCGGCCGCTTCGGGCCGGCTTTTGCTTTGCCGGTTGCGCGGCTCGCGACGAAGCCCTAACCTTGGAGGCGTTCCGAGGGGTGCTCGCAAGAGCTGAGATGGCCTGACCGCCGAACCCGTCGAACCTGATCCGGGTCATACCGGCGGAGGGACTGGAACGCGGGCAAAGGCTCGAACTCGCCCGCAGACAGCGACTGAACCGTCAGACGCCCCGGATCTCCTGACCGTCACGGAGGAGATCCCCATGAACATCCACGCCAAGCCGCAGAAGGGCAGCGTCAAAGCCGCGCCCGAAACCGTCACCACCGGGCCGATCATCGGCTCGCGCAAGATCTATGTCGCGGCACCCGAGCACCCCGAAATGCGGGTGCCGTTCCGCGAAGTGGTGCTGACGACCGACGCCGAGCCGCCGGTGCGGATCTACGACCCCTCCGGCCCCTATACCGAGACCGATGTGCAGATCGATCTCAATGCCGGGCTGACGCAGCCGCGCCGGGCCTGGCTCGATGCCCGCGGCTTCGAGCAGGTCGCCGGCCGCGCCGTCACGGCGGCCGATAACGGCAACATCTCGGCCGAGCAGCTGGTGCCGGCCTGCCCCGCGCAGCGCCCGATCCTGCAGGCGAAGCCCGGCCAGATGGCGACGCAATACGAATTCGCCAGGGCCGGCATCGTCACGCCCGAGATGATCTATGTCGCGCATCGTGAGAATCTCGGCCGCGCCGCGATGCTGGAGGGTGCGCGCGAGCGCCATGCCGATGGCGAGAGCTTCGGCGCCGCCGTGCCGGAATTCGTGACGCCGGAATTCGTGCGCGAGGAAATCGCGCGCGGGCGGGCCATCATCCCCGCCAACATCAACCACCCGGAACTGGAGCCGATGGCGATCGGCCGCAACTTCCTGGTCAAGATCAACGCCAATATCGGCAATTCGGCCGTCACCTCCGGCGCGGCCGAGGAGGTCGAGAAGCTGGTCTGGGCGATCCGCTGGGGCGCCGACACGGTCATGGACCTCTCCACCGGCCGCAACATCCACAACATCCGCTCCTGGATCCTGCGCAA
>NZ_JBMDWH010000023.1:0-13526 GCF_048595345.1 Allobosea sp. | reverse complement strand
CGCCGCATCGTCACGCTCGGGCGTGGCGGCTCCGACACCAGCGCGGTCGCGCTGGCGGCGGGCCTCAAGGCCGATCGCTGCGACATCTACACCGATGTCGACGGCGTCTACACCACCGATCCGCGCGTGGTGCCGAAGGCGAAGCGCATGGACAAGGTCTCCTTCGAGGAGATGCTGGAGATGGCGTCTCTCGGCTCCAAGGTGCTGCAGGTGCGCTCGGTCGAGATCGCCATGACCCAGCGCGTGCCCACCTATGTGCGCTCCTCCTTCGACGACCCCGCAAATCCCAATCCTGGCACCCTCATCTGCGACGAGGACGACATCGTGGAACAGCAGATCGTCACCGGCATCGCCTTCTCCCGGGACGAAGCCCAGATCACGCTCCGGCGCGTGGCGGATACGCCCGGCGTCGCCGCGACGATCTTCGGCCCCCTCGCCGACGCCAACATCAATGTCGACATGATCATCCAGGTCGTCTCCGACGATCAGGCGACGACCGACATCACCTTCACCGTGCCGACCGCCGATTACGAGCGCGCCCGCACGCTGCTGGAAAGCAAGCGCGACGTCATCCGCTATCAGGACCTCCAGGGCGCGACCGATGTGGTGAAGGTCTCGGCGATCGGCATCGGCATGCGCTCCCATGCCGGCGTCGCGGCCCGCGCCTTCCGCGCGCTGGCCGACAAGGGCATCAACATCCGCGCCATCACCACGTCCGAGATCAAGTTCTCGGTGCTGATCGACGCTGCCTATACGGAGCTCGCGGTCCGCACGCTGCACTCGCTCTACGGGCTCGACGCGGCCTGAGACGAAACAGGCGAGCCTGAACGCAGGAACGCCGCTGCCCCGAGAGAGGCAGCGGCGTTTTTTTTCAAGGCGACCTTTACTCCGCCGGATGCGCGACCGGCGCGTGCTTCTTGCTCCGGAACAGCCCGCCGAGCCTGCCGAGCCCTGCCTGGAGCTTGTCCATGTAAAGGAACAGGACGGGGGTGATGAACAGGGTCAGCACCTGACTGATCATCAGCCCGCCGACCACGACGATGCCGAGGGGCTGGCGCAGCTCCGCGCTGGCGCCCGCGCCGATGGCGATGGGCAGCGTGCCCATCAGCGCCGCCAGCGTGGTCATGATGATCGGGCGGAAACGCATCACGCAGGCCTTGTGGATCGCCTCCTTGGCCGCCATGCCCTCGCGCTGGAGCACGAGCGCGACGTCGATCATCATGATCGCGTTCTTCTTGACGATGCCGATCAGCATCAGCAGCCCGATGATCGCGATCACCGAGAGATCCATGTCGAAGAGGCGCAAGGCTCCCAGCGCACCGATCGCGGCCGAAGGCAGGCCGGTGAGGATCGTCAGCGGGTGGATGAAGCTCTCATAGAGGATGCCGAGCACGATATAGATCGTCAGGATCGCGCCCGCGATCAGCAGCCCCTGGTTCGCGAGAGAATCCTGGAAGGTCTTGGCGGTGCCGGCGAGCGTGGTGGTGATCGTTTTCGGCAGGCCGATGCGCTCCTTGATCGCGTCGATATGGTTGACGCTGTCGCCGAGCGCGACGCCGGCCGGCAGGTTGTAGGAGATCGTCACCGCCGGCAGCTGGCCGAGCTGGTTGACGGTGAGCTGTCCCGCCGTCCGCTGGATGCGCGCGACGGCCCCCAGCGGCACCAGCGTGCCGGATTTGGTGCGGATGCGGATGGCGTTCAGCCGCTCCGGCGTCCACTGGTCGTTCGGGTTGAACTCGACGACGACCTGATAGCTGTCACCGGTGGTGTAGATCGTCGAGACCTGGCGCACGCCGAAGCCGGAATACAGCGTCGAGCGCAGGATGTCCGAGCCGATGCCGAGCTGGTCGGCCTTGTCCTTGTCGACCACGATGGTCGCCTGGAGCGCGTTGTTCTGCAGGTCTGTGTTGACGTCGAGAAAGGCGGCGCGGTCCTGCGCCATGGCGTCGGCCAGCTTCACCGCCCATTCGTTCATCTGCCCCTGATCGAGGCTCTGCACCACGAGCTGATACTGGCTCTTGGAGGCGCGCGCGCCGATCTGGAGGTTCTGGACCGGCGTCATATAGGTGTTGATGCCGGCGACCTGCGCGAGGTCGCGCCGCAGCGAGGCGAGCACCGCGGGCAGCTTCGGCCGTTCCTCCAGCGGTTTCAGCTCGACGAAGAGCCGCCCCGCATTGAGCGCGCCGGCATTGCCGCCGCTGCCCACCGAGGAGGCGACATGGGCGACATAGGGCGAGCGGCGGAAGACATCGGCGACCTCGTTCTGAAGCTTCTGCATGGCCGGGAAGGAGATATCCTGCCGGGCCTCGGTCGAGACCGAAAGCTGGCCGATATCCTCCTGCGGAAAGAAGCCCTTCGGCGTGGTCTGCATCAGCCAGACCGTACCCGCCATCGTGGCGAAGAAGGCCAGCAGCATCAGCGGCTGGAAGCGCAGGCAAAAGCCGAGCCCGCGATCATAGCCGCGCAGGATCGCATCGAAGCCACGCTCGAGCGTGCGGCCGAACCAGTTCTCCTGATGATGCTCGGAATAGCCCGAGAGCAGCCGCGAGCAGAGCATCGGCGTCAGCGTCAGCGAGACGAAGGCCGAGGCCAGGATCGAGACCGTCACCACCACGGCGAACTCGTTGAAGATGCGGCCGATCACCCCGCCCATCAGCAGGACGGGGATGAACACCGCCACCAGCGACAGCGAGATCGAAATGATGGTGAAGCCGATCTCGCCGGCGCCCTTCAGCGCGGCATCGAAGGCCGAAAGCCCGTCCTCCTCCATATGGCGGACGATGTTCTCCAGCATCACGATGGCGTCGTCGACGACGAGGCCGACCGAAAGCGTCAAACCCAGCAGGGAGATGTTGTCGATCGAGAAATTCAGCGCATACATCACCGCCAGCGTCGCGATGATCGAGATCGGCACCGCCACAGCGGGGATAAAGGTCGCGGCCAGCCGGCCCAGGAAGACAAAGATCACCATCACCACGAGCGCAATGGTGAGCAGCAGGGTGAACTGGACGTCCTCCACCGCCTGCCGGATCGAGGTCGAGCGGTCGTTCAGCAGAGCGAGCGAGGCGGCGCCAGGCAATTGCTCCTCGAAAGCCGGGATCATCGCCTTGACCCGGTCCACCACCTCGACGGTGTTCGCATCGGGCTGGCGCTGCACGGCGAGCACGATGGAGGGCGTGCCGTCGAACTGGCTGCGGGTCTGCGTATTTTCGACCGAGTCGATGACCTTGGCGACGTCGCCGAGCCTGACAGGCTTGCCCGAGCGCGTGCTGATGATCGTGTTGGCGAATTGCCTGGCGTTGGCGAGCTGGGTGTTGGCCTGGATCGTCAGCTGCTGGGCATTGTTCTGCAGGGTGCCGACGGGGGTGTTGGCGTTGGTCGCGGTGATCGCCGACTGCAATTCGTCGACGCCGATGCCGCGCGCCGCCAGCGCGGTCGGGTCGATCTGGATTCGCACGGCGTATTTCTGGCTGCCCCAGATCAGCACCTGCGCGACGCCATCCACGGTCGAGAGCGCGGGCGAGATCACCTGCTGGGCGAAGGCATCGAGCTGCGAGAGCGGCACCACGTCGCTCTTGAGCGCCAGAAGGATGATCGGCGCATCGGCCGGATTGACCTTGCGATAGCTCGGCGGCGTCGTCATCTCGAGCGGCAGCTGGCGCTGCGTGCGCGCGATGGCGGCCTGCACATCGGCGGCAGCGGCGTCGATGTTGCGGTTCAGCACGAACTGGATCGCGATCGAGGTCGTGCCCTGCGCATTGGTGGTCGAGATCGAATCGATGCCGGCGATGGTGGCGAACTGCTTGATCAGCGGCGTCGCGACCGAGGTCGCCATCGTGTCGGGCGAGGCGCCCGGCAGCTGCGCCGAGACGTTCACAACCGGGAATTCCGCCCGCGGCAGCGCCGCGACCGGCAGGAAGCGATAGGCGAAGAGTCCCGCCAACACCAGCGAGACCGACATCAGGATCGTGGCGACGGGATGCCGGATGCAGAAGGAGGAGACGTTCACGAGCGGCCCTCCTGCGCGACCGGCGTCGCCTTGGGAGCCTTTTCGGCCACCGGATCGCGCTCGCCGACCTTGGAGCCCTGCTTCAGGCGCATCTGCCCGTCCACGACCACCTTGTCGCCGGGCGCGAGGCCCTCGGCGACGGCGGTCTTGTCGCCATCGCTCAGCGCGACCTTGATCTGGCGCAGATCGACCGTCGAATCCGCCTTCACGACGAAGAGATAGGCCCCTTTCTGGCCGGTCTGGACAGCAACCGTCGGGACGACGACGGCGTTCTGCAGCACATGGGGGATGATCTCAACATCGACATATTGCCCGGGCCAGAGGGCGAGGTCGTCATTGGCGAAGGCGGCCTTGGCGGTGATGGTGCCCGAGGTCATGTCGACCGTGGAATCGACGAAGTTCAGCCGGCCGGCGACCGTCGGATGATCGGCGCCGGGCACATGGGCGGTCACCGGCACCGGCTCGGCGCTGGCGAGGGCCTTCTGGAGCGTCGCCAGATCGCTTTCCGGCATCGCGAAGGTCACGCGCAGCGGCTTCATCTGCGTGATGGTGAGCAGGCCCGTGCTGCTGTTGTTGCTGTTGGCACTGACGAGGTTGCCGGGGGTGACCATGACCGTGCCGATGCGCCCGTCGATCGGGGCGCTGATGCGGGTGTAGCCGAGCTTTAGGCGGTCGGCGTCCAGCGTCGCATGGTCGGCCTGGACGTTGGCGGCGGCGCTCTTCTCGTCGGCCACGGCCTGGTCGACATGCGCCTGGGTGCCGGCGTTGCGGGACAGAAGCTGGCGATAACGGTCGAGATCGGCGAGCGTGCGCGTATGGGTCGCCTCGTCCCGCGCCAGAGCGGCCTCGTCCTTGGCGATCTGGGCCTTGATGTCGCGATCGTCGAGCTCGAACAACAGGTCGCCAGCCTTGACGAACTGGCCGTCCTTCACCTGCTGGCGCATGATCTGGCTGTCGATGCGGGACTTCACGGTGACGCTGGCGGGCGTCTCGACGAAGCCGATGGCGTGCTTGCGCACCGGGAAATCGGCCTGCACGGCCGCAGCCGAGACGATGGCCACCGCCCCGGCGGGGGCGCGGCCGCGAGCGGCTTCGGCATGCTCGCCCTCGGGTGCGCGGAAGCGGGTATACAAGACGCCGCCGGCGACTGCCGCCAGCACCAGCACGCTCAAGAAAAATCCGGAACGCTTCATCTCGTCCTCATCGGTCAGGCGGCATGGCCGGCATCGGCCGGGGCCTGGGTCTTGTCTTCGTCGCGTCTGGCGCGGGCGGCCTCGCGGATCTCGGCCAGGAGGTCGAGCGCCGTGATCAGGGTGCTGTCGGAAACATCGCCCAGCATCTCGTCGGCGATCTGCGAGCGCACACTGTCCAGATCGTTGACGAGGTCTCGCCCGGGCGGCGTCAGATAGAGCCGGTAGGCGCGCCGGTCGGACGGGTCGGCCCGCCGCTCGATCAGCCCCTGGCTCTGCAAGCGGTCGAGCAGGCGTGCGAGCGAGATCGGCTGCAGCTCCATCTGCTCGGCGAGAGCCGCCTGATTGAGCCCTTCCTGCCGGCGCAGGCGCGCGAGCACGCCCCATTGCGCCCGGGTGGTGCCGTGCTCGCGGGCGCGCTGATCGACATGATTGCGCATCAGCCTCGCCGTCTCGACCATCTGGTAGATGAATTCCCGCCGCAGGGGCCGCCGCATCCGTCACGCTCCATTCGTAAGCGTGCTTATTATGTGCGGTGTTTATGGCTTTTTCCAGCCTGTTTTCGCAACTGCGAAATTTGTTTAAGGCGGAGTTGAGCGGCCGGCTGTGATGGCATCACATCTGCATGGTCTGCTGCGCGACGTTCAGGGTCGTTAATCAACCCTGGCGATAGGCCGTCAAGGAAGCGGCGCTGAAGCATGACCGCACAAGTAAAACAGCAGCTAAAAATCCGGGACAGCGACATCGATGTCGCGCGGGGCGTGGGTATGATATGTGTCGTCCTGGGCCACAGGATTCAGTTTTTAGAACTAAAATATTGGATTTTCCTATTTCACATGCCGCTCTTTTTTATTTTAAGCGGATTGAATTTTAAATCCCGAGCCATAAGGTCATATTCTTTTCAGAAAGCGCGCTCCTTAATTGTACCGTATATTTCCTACGCGTCTATCGTTTTGGTTCTCGACAATATTATTTCACTTCAAACTGTCATAAAACCTTACCTAGATTGGCCGGACCCCCATTTCTTCGTTCCGAGAATATTATTTGGTGGCCCACTTCTGGTAGCGGCCTTTGCGGTCTTCTGGTTCGCCGGATGCCTCTTCATATCATCCAGCCTGTTCAACGCCGCGGCAAACCGCTGGCCGCTTTTCGATTACCGCATGCTGGCAACTGTCGCCGGATGTTACGCTGTCGCGATGATCGAGCCCGCCGGTCTCAAGCTTCCGCAAGGAAGCGCCGCCGTTCCGCTCGCGGTCGTCTTCATCTGGGCCGGAGCCGCGCTGGCACTCATCCGCGAAAGGCGAGCGATGCTCATCGTGCTCTGCCTTGCGACGGTAGCAGCGATGCTGCCCTTTGCCAGAGCGCTGGACATGAGGATTCCTCTGAACGGCACGATTGGGAATCCGCCGCTGGCGATCGCAATCTCGGTCCTCATCGTCAGCGCATCATCCTATATCGCGCGCATCCCATGGGTTGCCCGCGGCCTGATCGCGCTTGGGCAAGCCTCGCTCACGATTATGTTTCTGCACTGCCTGATCCTCATCCACGGCCGGACCGTCATCAGCGACCGTTACGTCCTGCTGGTAGCCGCCCTGCTGCTTCCGCTGCTGGTGCATTGGCTGCTCGAAAGAAGCGCCTTCACCCAGCGCTTCGTCCTCGGTCGCCGTGTCCCTCGACCTGACCCGGCCGGGCGGCTGCTGGGAATCTCCAAGGCGTAGGATGGCATGGCCGCCGAGGTCACGAGACCACAGCTCCTAAATTATGACCACGGCGTCACGCGCCGCTCTGGTGTGGCTCGGCACAGATCCTAGATTGGGCGGCGAGACGACCGGCGATCCTCGCCTCTCCCCACCGTGAGTCATGTCATGAGCCAGCTTTTCAGCCCCTATCAGCTCGGCGGCCTTTCGCTCGCCAACCGCATCGTCATCCCGCCCATGTGCCAGTATTCGGCACAGGACGGGAACGCCACCGACTGGCACACCATCCATCTCGGCCAGCTGGCCCTCTCCGGCGCCGGGCTGCTGATCATCGAGGCGACGGCGGTGGAGCCGGATGGGCGTATCAGCCCGGCCGATCTCGGTCTCTGGTCGGACGAGAACGAGGCGGCGCTCGGCAAGGTGCTCGACTCGGTTCGGCGCTGGTCGGAGATGCCGATCGCGATCCAGCTCGCCCATGCCGGCCGCAAGGCCTCCACCGACAAGCCATGGAAGGGCGGCGGGCAGCTCGGGCCGGAGAATGGCGGCTGGCAGGTGCATGCGCCCTCCGCGATCGGCTTTGAAACCTATCCGCGCCCGCCGCGCGCGCTCACGAGCGACGATATCGCCCGGCTGGTCGAGGCCTTCGCCGAGGCGGCAAGGCGCAGCGTGCGGCTGGGCATCGCGGCCATCGAGCTGCATGGCGCCCATGGCTATCTGATGCACCAGTTCCTCTCGCCCCTCTCCAACAAGCGCGAGGACGAATTCGGCGGCTCGTTCGAAAACCGCATGCGCTTTCCGCTGCAGGTGCTCGATGCGGTGAAGGCCGTGGTGCCGGCGGGTTATCCGGTCGGCTTCCGCATCTCCGGCACCGACTGGGTCGAGGGTGGCTGGGATATCGACCAGAGCATCGCCTTCGCGCAGGAGAGCAAGGCGCGCGGCGCCGATTTCATCCATGTCTCCAGCGGCGGGCTTTCGGCCGCCCAGACCATCCCGGTCGGGCCGAGTTATCAGGTGCCGCTGGCGCGGGCGGTGAAGGAGGCGACGGGCCTGCCCACCATCGCTGTCGGCCTGATCACCGAGGCCGAGCAGGCCGAGGCGATCATCGGGACCGGCGAGGCCGATATGGTCGGCATCGCGCGCGGCATCCTCTACGATCCGCGCTGGCCCTGGCATGCGGCGGCGGCGCTCGGCGCCAGCGTCAAGGCCGCGCCCCAGTATCTGCGCTCGCAGCCGCGGCGGTTCTCGAAGCTGTTCGGCTGAAAAACAGCTGATCGCCCGCTTCCGGCGCAGGGCTTGCCTCCTGCACCGGAAGCGGCTCCAGTGCCATCCGAAACCGTTCCGCCGAGAGCCTCATGACCGCCTATTCCGATCTCGCCGCCCATTTCGGCCGCATCGCCGCCCTCTCCAATGCCGTCGGCATCCTGCAATGGGACAACGACGTGATGATGCCGCGCGGCGCGGCCGAAACGCGGGCCGAAAGCATGGCGCTGCTGCATGTCATGCGCCACGGCATGGTCACGGATGCGCGCATCGGGGATTGGCTGGACGAAGCGTCGCAGGATCGCTCGCTCAGCGAATGGGAGCAGGCCAATCTGCGCGAGATCCGCAGGGTCTGGACAGTCGAGACCGCCCTGCCGGCCGCTCTGGTCGAAGCCTCCAGCAAGGCGGTCTCCGCCTGCGAGATGCGCTGGCGGCAGGCGCGTGCCGAGGCGGATTTCGCGGGCCTGCTGCCCTATCTCGCAGAGGTTTTGAACCTTCAGCGCCAGATCGGCGCCGCCAAGGGCGAGAAGCTCGGGCTCTCGGCCTATGATGCGCTGCTGAACGACTACGAACCCGGCGGCAGCTCCGCGAAGATCGACGCGCTGTTCGACGATCTCGCCGCCTTCCTGCCCGGTTTCACGCAGGAGGCGATGGCCGTGCAGGCGCGCCGGCCGGCGCTGGCGCCGCTGGAAGGCCCCTTCGCGACCGAAACGCAGCGGGCGCTGGGCCTCAGGCTGATGGCGGCGCTCGGCTATGACTTCGAGCGCGGGCGGCTCGACATCTCGACGCATCCGTTCTGCGGCGGGGCCGACAACGATGCGCGCATCACCACGCGCTATGACGAAGCCGACTTCACCAAGGCCCTGATGGGCGTGCTACACGAGACCGGGCATGCCCTTTACGAACAGGGCCGCCCGCAAGCCTATCTGAACCAGCCGGTGGGCGCCGCGCGCGGCATGAGCATCCATGAGAGCCAGTCGCTGCTGATGGAGATGCAGGCCTGCCGCTCCCGCGCCTTCCTCGATTTCGCCGCGCCACTGATGCGGGAGAGTTTCGGAGGGTCAGGCCCAGCCTGGGAATCCACGGCGATGTGGCACCGCTACACCCGGGTCGAGCCGGGCTTCATCCGCGTCGATGCCGACGAGGTGACCTATCCGGCCCATGTCATCCTGCGCTACCGGCTGGAGAAGGCGCTGATCGCGGACGCAATGCCGCTGGCCGATCTGCCCGCCGCCTGGAACGAGGGCATGAAGAGCCTCCTCGGCGTCACCGTGCCGAACGACCGCCTCGGCTGCCTGCAAGATATCCACTGGCCGTCCGGCGGCTGGGGCTATTTTCCCACCTATACGCTCGGCGCGATGACCGCCGCGCAGATCTTCGAGGCGGCCTGCCAGGCCGAGCCCGGCACCCTGCCCGGGATCGCCAAGGGCGATTTCACCCCGCTGGTTGGCTGGCTGCGCGCGAACATTCACGGCAAGGGCTCTCTGCTCTCCACCGACGCACTGCTGACCGAAGCGACAGGCAAGCCGCTCGATGCCGGGGTCTTCAAGGCGCATCTGCGCCGGCGCTATGTCGACGAATCCTGAACGACGTTTTTATTTCGTCAAATCAAAGAGTTGGACCTGACATTCTGGCGAGGCCGCCATGCATCGGCGGCCTTGCATCACGGCACTGATCGCGGAATGTCGATCAAACCCTTTCCACGTCGGTGACCGTCATGACCCAGCCCAAACCCGCCCCGCGCATCGCGATCACCTATTGCGCGATGTGCAACTGGATGCTCCGCTCCGCCTGGCTGGGGCAAGAACTGCTCTCGACCTTCGGACAGGATCTGGGCGAGGTCGCGCTGATTCCCCGCACGGGCGGCATCTTCCAGATCACCTATGACGGCGAGACTATCTGGGACCGCAAGGTCGATGGCGGCTTCCCGGATTCGAAGGTCCTCAAGCAGCGCGTACGCGACCGGCTCGACCCGAACCGCAGCCTTGGCCATGTCGATGGGCATGCGATGAGCGCCGAGGCGGAGAGCTGAGCGCTGCGGCTGGCTTCATTCGGCATTGCGAGGAGCGTAGCGACAAAGCGATCTAGGGGGCATGGAGCTCGTCCGCTCCTGGATTGCTTCGCTGCGCTCGCAATGACGGCAGGAAGGCTCGGGCTTGACTCACACCTTCGCGCGGCCCCGCGTCGTCGCGACCCAGGCCTTCAGCCGCGCCTCCGGATCGGCATGGAGCGTGATGTCCGTCACCGCCGCGACAATATCCGCGCCGGCCTCGAACACGCCGGGGGCACGCTCAAGCGAAATCCCGCCGATGCCGACGAGCGGCAGGACGCCGATCCGCCGCTTCCAGTCGCCGAGCTTTTCCAACCCCTGCGGCCCGAAGCGCATCTGCTTCAGAATGGTCGGATAAACAGGTCCGAGCGCGACATAATCAGGCTGGGTCGCCAGAGCGCGCTCCAGCTCGCCTTCGTCATGGCTGCTGACGCCGAGCTTCAGCCCCGCCTTGCGGATGGCGCCGAGATCGGCGGTGTCGAGATCCTCCTGGCCCAGATGCAGCCAGCCGCAGCCCTCCTCGATCGCAAGCCTCCAGTAGTCGTTGACCACCAGCACGCAGCCGGCATCGTCGCAAAGCGCCTTGGCCCGCGCGATCTCACCGGCCACCTCTCGCTCGGGCCGGTCCTTGATGCGCAGCTGAACCAGCTTCATGCCGTGCGGGAGCATGCGCGCGATCCAGTCGGCGCTGTCGAAGATCGGGTAAAAGGGATCGAGCGTCATCGCAGTCATCGTTCTCAGTGGAGCGTCCATCAGGCGAGGAAGGCCTTGCCCATCACCGGGGTGGAGGGAGCGGCCATGTCCCGCGCCTCCATCGGCTGCGCCGAGAAGGCGAGCCGGCCGGCCCGGATCGCAAGCGCAAAGGCTTCCGCCATCGCCGCCGGGTCGCCCGCTTTGGCCACGGCGGTGTTGAGCAGGATGGCGTCATAGCCCATTTCGATCGCCTGCACGGCATGGGACGGCAGCCCGATGCCGGCATCGACGACCAGCGGAATGCCCGGAAAATGCTGGCGCAGGCTGCGCAGGCCGTAAGGGTTGTTCAGCCCCCGCCCCGAGCCGATCGGCGCGCCCCAGGGCATCAGCACCTCGCAGCCGGCATCGAGCAGGCGCCCAGCCACGACCAGATCCTCGGTGGTGTAGGGAAAGACCTTGAAGCCGTCATCGGTGAGGATGCGCGCGGCCTCGACCAGCGCGACGACGTCGGGCTGGATTGTGTCGTCCTCCCCGATCACCTCGAGCTTGATCCAGTCGGTGCCGAAGACCTCGCGGGCCATCTCAGCGGTCGTCACCGCCTCCTTCACGCTGTGGCAGCCCGCCGTATTGGGCAGAACTCTCACGCCGAGCTCGCGGATCAGCTCCCAGAAGGCCTGCCCTGCCCCGCCGCCGGCGGATTCGCGCCGCAAAGAGACCGTCACCACTTCCGCGCCCGAGCGCCGCACCGCATCGGCCAGGATCTTCGGCGAGGGATACTGCGCCGTCCCCAGGAACAGCGGGTTTTGCGGCTCGAAGCCGTAGAAGGACGCCATCTCAACCTCCCTGCATCGGAGCGACCACCTCGATCCGGTCGCCGCTCTTCAGCGCGGTCTGTGCGCGTCGGCGCGCCGGCACGAACTCGCCGTTCAGCGCCGTCGCCACGATTTTCCCGCCATAGCCCAGTTCAGTCAGGGCCTCGGCCAGTGTCCCGGCCGCGATCTGGAGCGGCGTCCCGTTAAGCAGCAAGGTCATGGAGAAGCTCCGGCTTGGCCCTCTCGTGCAGCACGGCATCGGCCGCCATCCGCGCCATGGCGGGGCTGAGCAGGAAGCCGTGGCGATAAAGCCCGTTGACGTGGATCACCCGGCCCCTGCGCGCCAGTCGCGGCAGATTGTCGGGGAAAGTCGGGCGCAGATCGGCGCCGAGCTCGACGATCTCGGCCTCGGCGAAAGCCGGATGCAGCGCGTAGGCGGCACCAAGCAGTTCCAGCATCGCCCGGCCCGAAACCCGTTTGGCGGCCCCGCCTTCGATCATGGTGGCGCCGATCATGACATGCCCGTCGGCGCGCGGCACAACATAGAGCGGAATGCGCGGATGCAGCAGCCGCACCGGCCGCGACAAAGCGATCTCCGTGGTTCTGACGATCAGCATCTCGCCCTTGACGCCGCGCAGCTGAGGCAAGGCGGGCGCGGCCGCCATGCCCCGGCAGTCCAGCACCGCATCGGCCTCGAGCGCCTCGGGGTCGACCTCGCTGTCCAGCTGGATCGTGCCGCCCTTGGCGCGGACCGTCTCGGCCAGGGCCAGGATCGCCCGGCGGGGATCGAGATGCGCTTCGCCGGCAAAGAAGAGGCCGCGTGCGAAGCGGCCGGCCAGATCCGGCTCCAGCCGCGCCAGGGCCTCGCCATCGATCTCCTCGGCCTGCAGGGTGCGTCCGGCGAAGCGGCGCAGCTCGGCGCGGTCCCGGCTCAGGGCCAGAACCAGGGTGCCATGCGCCACCACCGCACCGGTCTGGCGCTGCCACCAGCGGGCGGCCTCATGTCCCAGCCGGACGACCGGCTCCTCGGCGCTCTCCCCCTCGCACCAGGGGGCGAGCATGCCGCCGGCGAACCAGGAACACGCCGCCGCGCCGATCCGGCCTGCCCGCTCGTGAAGCTCCACCGTCACGCCGCGATCCAGCAGCTCGGCGGCACAGGCGAGACCGACAACGCCGGCCCCGACGATCGCGACGGATCGCGGGCCTGTTTCGGCCGATGGCGCGCGCATGCGCTCCTCCTCGTGACAGGATCCGGTGACGGCAAAGAGAGTGGCCGGAGGCGCGATGCGGCATTCCGCCTTCGCATGACCGTTCCCTTCGCCGGCATGACCCGGATCAGGTTCGATGGGTTGGCGCGACACCGCGCCTCTCAGCCTTCCGGCACCCCAACGGTGTGCGAAATCTAGTCGTCGCCAAGCGCCGGAGCAAGCCCGCGCCCGGCAGCGCACCCTGGACGGCCCGAGCGTGCCTTCGGCCGCGGCATCCGGAGCGAGCCGCTGGCAGCCCAACCTGCCCCCGGCCACCGAAGCTTCACCTCAGCCGCCGGGGCTGACCCTCCGCCGCCGGAGCGCGCGCCCATCCGGGCCGGCCGTGGCAGCGCCCGGCCCCGTGCCGCTAAGGTCCGAGAATGTGCAGCCGGCGACACGCGCCGACACGAACCGCCGGAAAACGCGCCGGCAAGGCTTGTCAAAGCCCGGCGCAATCAGGCATAGAGCCTTGCGCCGGAGACGTGGCCGAGAGGCTGAAGGCACTCGTTTGCTAAATGAGCATACCCCACAAGGGTATCGAGGGTTCGAATCCCTCCGTCTCCGCCAC
>NZ_JBMDWH010000022.1:0-15033 GCF_048595345.1 Allobosea sp. | reverse complement strand
CCTTGCCGATCGTCGCCCGCGCCCATTCGGATGCCGAGGTCGAGCATCTCTCGAAATGCGGCGCGACGCTGACCATCATGGGCGAAGCGGAGATCGCGCGCGCCATGCTCTCCATGTGTCAGGATCTTCGGGAGAAGCGCCAGCAGCCCGTCGCTGAGGAGCCCCCCGCCGAGCCGGCCCCTGCCCAGAAGCATGAGCCGCTGCAGGAGCCCCCTCCTAGCCCCGCCAAGGCGCCGCCGACCGATACGCCGACGGCCGCCTGAGCCGGGCGGTCACATCGTCCGGGCCCGCCCCTGTGGCGTCCCGCAAGGCGACGATGCGCGCAACGTGGCGAGCCTTCAGCCCACCAGATCGAAGCGCACATCCTGCACGCCCTCATAGAGCGTCTTGCGGCCCAGCGCGTAGAGGTTCTCCAGCCCGGAGGTCAGGGTGATGAAGTGGTTGCCGGAGAGCACGCCGGCCTTGCTGGCGAACTGCACGCCGCCATAGGCCAGCAGGATCTCCGTCTCGCTGACGCCGCCCGGATAGAGGATGATGTGTCCCGGGGCAGGATAGGCGGTGTTGTTCTCGAAGCCGACGCCGAAATCGAGATCGCCGAGCGGCATCCACACGCCCTCCCCGCTCCAGCGCACATGCACCATCTTGCTGATGAAGGGCAGGTGCTTGCGGAAGGCGGCGCAGGTCTTCGGCGCAGCCTCGTCCTCGAATTTCGCGTCGAAGGTGTAAGGCCCGGCGGTGACGATCAGCTTGCTCATGAAATCCCCGTTATCTGGCAATGCCTGCAAGGGTGAATGACATCCGGCCGGCGCGGCGCGCAAGTGCGCCGCCGGAACAACTGCGTCGCCGAAGCGGCAAGGATGACGACGCGGCAAAGATGGCAGACCGGCTTGGTCGCCCATGCAGAGTTGCACCGAGAATGCGGGTCATCCCGGATTTCCGCTTCGCTCCGTCCGGGATGACCCGCCCATTTTATTCAGAAGTTCATCAGCTAAAGACGCTCAGTCGATCGCGTCGCGCAGGTCGAGCGTACTCTGCTTGCCGACCGCGTCGTAATTGCGCTGCAGCCAGCGCTTGCCGGCCCTGCGGCCGATATCGCGCAGCTTCAGCAGGAAGGACCATTCCGCGTTCAGCCGCGAGGAGGAGGTCAGTTCCGCCAGCGGCGGGCCGCCGTCGATCCGGTGCATCAGCACGCGTTTGTATTCCTCGCGCGGCAGCTTGCCGGCATCGACCAGCCGGTTGACGAAGTCGATGGCGCGCAGCTCGCGCAGCAGCGAGGCGTTGAATGTGATCTCGTTCAGCCGGTCCTGGATCTCGCGCGCCTTGGTCGGCAGTTCCTTGCGCTGGAGCGGATTGATCTGCACCAGCAGCACGTCGTCGCAATGCGCCTCGTAGAACAGCGGGAACAGCGCCGGATTGCCCATGTATCCGCCGTCCCAATAGGCTTCGCCGTCGATCTCCACCGCCTGGAACACCATGGGCAGGCAGGCCGAGGCCATGACGTGGTCGGCCGTGAGCTGGTCGCGCCCGAAGACCGCGATCTTGCCGGTGCGCACATTCGTCGCCGCGATGAAGAGCTTCACCGCGTCATGCGCCCGCACCTTCTCGAAGTCGATCAGCTCGGAGACGACCCCGCGCAGCGGATTGATGTTGAGGGGGTTGATGTCGTAGGGGCTCGCCACCTTCGCGAACATCTCGAAGAACAGCAGGCCGGGCGGGGTGCCGTTGCTGTTGCCCCAGGCGCCGAGCATGGTGTCGATCAGCGAGCGCTCGGAGCCGCCATATTTCCCGTCGACGCTGATCGCCCGCCAGAACTGCTCCAGCTTGGAGCGCGCCCCATCGGCGCCGCCGTCGAGCCAGCCTTCCGCCAGGACGACGGCGTTCATCGCCCCCGCGCTGGTGCCGGTCAGCGCCTCGATGGCGAGGCGCCCATCCTCGAGAATGACGTCGAGCACGCCCCAGGTGAAGGCGCCATGGGCGCCTCCGCCCTGAAGGGCGAGCGAGACCGTTTTCTCGGCCTTGGGGCCGGCGAGCCCCTTGCTGGGCTCGGGCCGCCGGCGCGCGCGGCCGGTCACGCCGCGGTCCAGCCGCCGTCGATCGGCAAAGTGGTGCCGGTGATCGACTTGGCGCCGTCGCTGCAGAGAAAGAGGGCGAGCGCCGCGACCTGCTCCACCGTGACGAACTCCTTGGTCGGCTGGGCGGCGAGCAGCACGTCGTTCATGACCTGCTCCTTGGTCATGTTGCGCGCCTTCATCGTGTCCGGGATCTGCTTTTCGACGAGCGGTGTCCAGACATAGCCGGGGGCGATGGCGTTGACGGTGATGCCCTTGGTCGCGACCTCGAGCGCGACCGTCTTGGTCAGCCCGGCGATGCCGTGCTTGGCCGAGACATAGGCCGATTTGAACGGCGAGGCCACGAAGGCATGGGCGGAAGCGGTGTTGATGATGCGGCCCCAGCCCTTCTCCTTCATCTTCGGCAGCGCCGCACGAATGGTGTGGAAGGCCGAGGACAGGTTGATCGCGATGATCTGGTCCCATTTCTCGATCGGGAACTCGTCGATCGGCGCGACATACTGGATGCCGGCATTGTTGATCAGGATGTCGATCGCGCCGAATTCCTTCTCGCCCTCGGCGATGAAGCCGGCGATCTCGGCGGGCTTGGTCATGTCGGCACCCGAGAACACCACCTTGACGCCGAACTCGCCTTCCAGGTCGGTGCGCAGCTTTTCGGCATCGGCAGGGGGCATGATGCCGTTGATCACGAGGTTGGCGCCTTCGGCGGCCAGCGCGCGGGCATAGGCCAGCCCGATGCCGGAGGTCGAGCCGGTAATGGCGGCGGCTTTATCTTTGAGAAACATGAGCGTCGAAGCTCCTGACAATCGGGGAGAAAATGCTTAGGTTCGGGCCGAACGCGACAATGGGACGGCAGGACGTCGCCTCACGTTGCCCGATGAGTCTTTGCAGCGCAACATGACGAAAATACAGCCGCACGCGCATGGTCATCTGGCCGAAGACCACGCCCATGACCATGGCCCGCACGACCATGGCGAAGGCGGCTGCCGCCACGCCCATGACCATGCGCTCCATGCCGGGGAGGCCCTGGCGCGCGCCGAGCGGATCTGCCGCGAGCGCGGCCTGCGCCTGACGCCGATCCGCCGCAAGGCGCTGGAGGCGCTTCACGCCGATCACCGACCCATCGGCGCCTATGACCTCGCCGACCGCATCTCGCCGGAGGGTGGGCGCCGCCTCGCCCCGATCTCGATCTACCGGGCGCTGGATTTCCTCGTCGAACAGGGCTTCGTCCACCGGCTTTCGTCGAAGAACGCCTATCTCGCCTGCCTGCACGGCCACGGCGCCGACGAGGTGGTCGCCTTCCTGATTTGCGAGGTCTGCGGCGGGGTCGACGAGGATTCCTCGCCCGCCATGAAGAAAGCCGTGGCGGCCATCGCCGAAACGCGGCATTTCAAGCCCGCACACCAGATGGTCGAGATCGTCGGCCGCTGCGAACACTGCCGCAACTCCGCGGCTCCCCAAGCCATCTGATCGAGCAGCCCGCATGAACGAGCGCGTCCTGCCCAGCTTCCCGGCCACCGCCGCACCGGAGCAGTCCGGCCCGCTGGCGCGCCGCCTGACGGTCCCGGTCAAGGTGGGGCATGTCACGGTCGGCGGCGGTGCCCCGATCGTTGTCCAGTCGATGACGAACACCGACACGGCCGATATCGACGCCACCGTCCGCCAGGTCGCCGCCCTCGCCCGGCAGGGCTCGGAACTCGTGCGCATCACCGTCGATCGCGACGAGGCCGCCGCAGCCGTCCCGAAGATCCGCGAGCGGCTGGACCGCATCGGCGTCGACGTGCCGCTGGTCGGAGATTTTCATTACATCGGCCACAAGCTGCTGGCCGATCACCCCGCCTGCGCGGAGGCACTCGCCAAATACCGCATCAACCCCGGCAATGTCGGCTTCAAGGACAAGAAGGACCGGCAATTCGGCCAGATCGTCGAGACCGCCATCCGCTACGGCAAGCCGGTGCGCATCGGCGCCAATTGGGGCTCGCTCGACCAGGAACTCCTGACCGTCCTGATGGACGAGAACGCCCGCTCCGCCCAGCCGCTCGATGCCCGCGCGGTGATGCGCGAGGCGATGGTTCAATCGGCCCTGCTTTCGGCCGCGCGCGCCGAGGAGATCGGCCTGGCGCGCGAGTTCATCATCCTCTCGGCCAAGGTTTCCGGCGTGCAGGATCTGATTACCGTCTATCGTATGCTCGCCAGCCGCGCGGACTACGCCATCCATCTCGGCCTCACCGAGGCCGGCATGGGCTCGAAGGGCATCGTCGCCTCCTCCGCCGCGCTCGGCATCCTGCTGCAGGAGGGGATCGGCGACACGATCCGCTTCTCGCTGACGCCGGAGCCGGGCGGCGATCGCACGCTGGAGGTCAAGGCGGCGCAGGAGCTGCTGCAGACCATGGGCTTTCGCGCCTTCGTGCCGCTCGTCGCCGCCTGCCCAGGCTGCGGGCGCACCACCTCGACGGTGTTTCAGGAGCTGGCCCAGGACATTCAGGGCTGGATCTCCAGCTCGATGCCGGAATGGAAGACACGCTATCCCGGTGTCGAGAACCTCAATGTCGCGGTGATGGGCTGCATCGTGAACGGCCCGGGCGAATCGAAGCATGCCGATATCGGCATTTCCCTGCCGGGCACCGGCGAAACGCCGACCGCCCCCGTCTTCGTCGACGGCGAGAAGGTCGCGACCCTGCGCGGGGCCGGCATTTCCGCCGAGTTCAAGACCATGGTCGCCGACTATGTGGCGCGGCGCTACGGCGTCGGCGCGCCGCCCGCCTGAGCCCGCAACCTTTGCCAGCCGCCCGCATTGTGGTAGAGGCGCGCGCCTTTCGCTGCATTGCAGCACCCGCGGAGAACCCCGATGGGGCATGACAACCCGAATCCCTCGACCGTGAGGCCGGAGGATTCCCGTTTCGGGCTGGATGACGGCCATGGCGCCGCCGGCGGCCATCACGGCAGCGCGAGCTTCGGCGCCCTGGCGCTCGGCGCGCTCGGCGTCGTCTATGGCGATATCGGCACGAGCCCGCTCTACGCGCTGCGCGAGACCATTCTGGCGGCCAGCGGCGGCGAAGAGGCGACGGCGGTTTCCCCATCCGTCGTCATCGGCGTTCTTTCGCTGATCCTCTGGTCGCTCGTCGTCGTGGTGACGCTGAAATATGTCGTTCTGCTGATGCGGGCCGACAATAACGGCGAAGGCGGGATTCTCACGCTGGTCGCGCTGGCCCAACGCAGCCTCGGCCGCAACAAGAGCCGTGCCGTGCTGCTGCTGGGCATGATCGGCGCCGGCCTGTTCTACGGCGACACCGTCATCACCCCGGCGATTTCGGTGCTCTCGGCGGTGGAAGGCGTGAAGCTGATCACCCCTGCGCTCGACGACTACATCCTGTGGATCGCCACCCTGATCCTGATCGGCATCTTCGTCGTCCAGAGCCACGGCACCCAGAAGGTCGCCAATTTCTTCGGCCCCGTGATGCTGCTGTGGTTCGTCACACTGGCGGGGCTGGGGCTCTATCACATCGCCGACGATCTCTCGATCTTCAAGTCGATCAACCCCTATTACGCGCTGATCTTCTTCCGCGACCATGCCGGCGTCTCGCTGGCGGTTCTCGGCTCGGTCTGCCTGGCGGTGACGGGTGCCGAGGCGCTCTATGGCGATATGGGCCATTTCGGCCGCGGCCCGATCCGCGGCGCCTGGATCTACATCGTCTTCCCGGCCCTGTGGCTCAACTATCTCGGCCAGGGCGCGCTGATCCTCTCCGACCCGACCGCGATCGACAACCCGTTCTACCGGCTTGCGCCGCCCGCCCTGCTGCCCGTCTTCGTGGTGCTGGCGACGGTCGCGACCATCATCGCCAGCCAGGCCGTCATCACCGGCGCCTTCTCGCTCACCCGCCAAGCCATCCAGCTCGGCATGCTGCCGCGCATGGAGATCCGCCACACCTCGGAGCAGACGTCGGGCCAGATCTATGTGCCGCGCGTCAATCTGATGCTGCTCGTCATCGTGCTGATTCTGGTCTGGTCGTTCCGCACCTCGTCGAGCCTGTCGCACGCCTATGGCATCTCGGTCTTCGGCACGATGGTGGTGTCCTCGCTGCTCGCCGCGATCGTCATCCGCCGTCACTGGGGCTGGAGCCTGCCGGCGACGACCGCCATCATCCTGCCCTTCCTGGCCGTCGACGTCGCCTTCTTCTCCGCCAACATGCTCAAGCTGTTCCATGGCGGCTATGTGCCGGTGCTGCTGGCCATGGTGCTGGTGGTGATCATGGGCACCTGGATGCGCGGCACCAAGATCCTGTTCGACAAGACCCGCAAGACCGATGTGCCGCTGCTCGAGCTGGTCGGCATGCTGTCGAAGAGCCCGCCGGCGCGGGTCAAGGGCATGGCGGTGTTCCTCACCAGCGACCCGGAAACCGCCCCCGCCTCGCTGCTGCACAACCTCAAGCACAACAAGGTGCTGCACGAGCGCAACGTCATCCTGACCGTCCGCTCGGCCGACACGCCCCGTGTCGCGGAGGAGGAGCGCGTGCGCCTCGCCCGCATCACGGACGATTTCTGGCGCGTCGACATGGTCTATGGCTACATGGAAAGCCCGAACGTGCCGAAGGGCCTTGCGATGCTGCGCAAGCAGGGTTTCAAGTTCGACATCATGTCGACCTCGTTCTTCCTGTCGCGCCGCTCCATCAAGGCTTCGCCGCAATCGGGCATGCCGGTCTGGCAGGACAATCTCTACATCAGCCTGACCAAGAGCGCGACGGACGCCACGAACTTCTTCCAGATCCCGACCGGCCGCGTCGTCGAGGTGGGCACGCAGGTGACGGTCTGATCGCGCAGCGTTTCGCGGCGCAGGCTCTCCCGCCAGTGAGGCGGGGATGAGGATGATTGCATTCGCAAGAAGCCCTGCCCCGGCCATGCCCGGCGCGATGGGGCGAGCCCCTCGTCAGTCCAGCCGGGCGGAGACCGCGCCCGGCGGCACATGCCTGACCCGCTCGCGGTAGAGCAGATAAAGCCCCGAGCTCACCACGATCGCGCCGCCGGCGAAGGTCCAGCGATCCGGCAGCTGGTCGAAGACCAGCCAGCCGAGCAGCACCATCCAGATCAGCTGCGAATAGATGAAGGGCGCGAGCACCGTCGCCGGCGCCAGCCGATGCGCCAGGATCAGCAACCAATGGCCGAGCGCGCCGAAGAAGCCGATCGCGACGAGTGCGACCCATACGCCGGGCGCAGCCGGCGCACTCCAGACGAAGGGCAGCGCCGGCAGAAGTGCGACCGTCCCCGCCAGCCCCGAATAGACCATCGTCGTTTCCGATGAATCGGCCGACGCGAGCACGCGCGTGGTCAGAACATAGCCGGCATAGCAGAGGCAGCCCGCCACGGAGAGGATCGCCGCCGGATGGATGCCGCCGAGCCCAGGCCGCGTCACCAGCACCACGCCGAGAAAGCCCACGGCGATGGCAGCCAGCCGGCGCGGGCCAGGCCATTCTCCCAGCAGCGGGCCGGAGACCAGCGCCACGATCAGCGGCGTGGCGAAGGCGATCGAGATGGTCTCCGCCAGCTGAAGATATCTCAGCGCGAAGAAGTTCAGCACCGTCGAGGCGAGCAGGAGCAGGGAGCGCAGCACCTGCAGGCCGGGGCGCCGGGCCCTCAGCACGCCGGGATGGCTCCAGGGATTGATCAGGATCGAGACCAGCACCACGCTGACGCCATAGCGGGCAAAGGACACCAGCAGCGGATCGAGCCCCTGATTGCCCAGCCATTTCGCATGGGTGTCGAGCAGCGAGAAGCACACCACCGCCGCGCACATCAACGCGATAGCGGTCAGGCGCTGACGGCGCTCGTCGGGTGGGGAAACGGGGGCGGACAGACGAGCCTCGTCATGCTCTGCGGGAATGGCGAGGCGAGATTGAAACGATTTGCAGCCCGCGGCCAGTGCCCCGGCGCATGAGCTGCATGCGCCAGCAGTCAGGCGTCGCTGTCGGCCTCGTCGCTTTCGAGCTCGGCATCGTCCTGCTCGGCGCCCGCCTTGGAAAGTCCCTTGGCCGCCTTGCGGAGCAGCTTGCGCAGCTGCTTGCGCTCCTTGCCGTCCAGCCGGTCGAGCAATTCCTCCTCGACCTCGTTCCAGAGATCGTCGAGCTCGGCGGCCTTCTGCTGACCGGCTTCGGTCAGCGCCACCTGCACCAGACGGCCGTCGCGATTGCCGCCCTCGCGCATCACCAGCCCTTGCAGCGACAGGCGCCCGATGGTCTTGGACACGGTCGGCGGCTTGACGCGCAGCAGCGAGGCGAGCTCGCCCATCGTCATCGGCGCCGGCTGCAGAGCCTTCAGCGCCTGCTCCTGCCCCGGAAACAGACCGAGCGCCGTCAGTCGCTCGCCCATGCGCGACCGATGCAACCTGGCCGCGACCAGCAAAGCCCTGCCGACGCTCTTCTCGATCGCCTTGCTCATCAGTCGGATCCCCCGGCCAGCCCGCTTCATGACACCGGAGCGGCCACGACCCGTCGCGGCTGACCCGGCTCTCCACAGCCCATGCGACCCGGCTCTCATGCGCCCGGAGCCGCACAGTCACTTTAACGAAAATGCTTGCCGAAATCCTTGCGCGGATAAGCAAGACGCTTCGCCGGCTGCGTAGTCACCTGCCGAGGTGACAGGCGCATGACAGAATCCGATGCCGCCTGCGCGGGCGCGCCGGCCGTTCGGAATTTTTTCCGGCGAAGGAGACGGAGCGATCCCCGACGCCGCGCCAGGAACACAACTCGCCGCGCGCAGGCTTGTCGCATGGCTCGGGATCGCGCAAGAGGACGCTTCTGGGCAGACGGAGACGGCGCATGACGGGGCAGGCACGCATCATCGACGGCAAGGCGGCGGCGGCGCAGCTGCGGGCCGGCATCGCGCGCGAGGTCGCGGCGATCCGGGCAGAGCGCGGCATCGTGCCCGGCCTGCATGTCGTCCTCGTCGGCGACGACCCAGCCAGCAAGGTCTATGTCGCCTCCAAGGAGAAGCTGGCGGTCGAGGTCGGCATGGCCTCCGTCGCCCATCGCCTGCCGGCAGACACCACCGAGGCGCTGCTGCTCGCCAAGCTCGCCGAGCTCAACGGCGACGACGCCGTCGACGGCATCCTGGTTCAGTTGCCGCTGCCGAAGCATGTCGACACTGCCCGCATCATCGGCGCCATCGATCCCGCCAAGGACGTGGACGGCCTCACCCCCGTCAATGCCGGGTTGTTGGCTGGCGGCAAGGTGAGCGGCGAGCATCTTCTGGTGCCCTGCACCCCGCTCGGCTCCATGCTGCTGCTGAAGCAGACGCTGACCACGCTCGCGGGGCTCGAAGCCGTGGTGATCGGCCGTTCGGAACTGGTCGGACGCCCGGTCGCGCAGCTTCTCCTTCAGGCCGACTGCACGGTCACCATCGCCCATTCGCGCACCCGCGATCTGGCCGCCGTGGTGAAGCGCGCCGATATCGTCGTCGCCGCCGTCGGCCGTCCGCTGATGGTGAAGGGCGACTGGATCAAGCCGGGCGCGACCGTGATCGATGTCGGCATCAACCGCATGCCGGACGGAAAGCTCGCGGGCGATGTCGACTTCGCGGAGGCCGTCCAGGTCGCCGGCGCGATCACTCCGGTCCCCGGCGGCGTCGGCCCGATGACGATCGCCTGCCTGCTGCGCAACACGCTGACCGCGTTCAAGGCGCGGCGGGGGTGATCGCCGCGGGTCTGACGGTGACGAAGACCTTTGGTGACTGTCCGAAATCGAGCAATCACCATAAGGGACAGCATGGCGATACGGCTTTCACCGTACCGCTCTTCGACGCATTCATGCGCAGGACGATGCCGGCCGGGGCCTAAAAGCCCCGCGCCGATCACATATGGATCTGGCGCTTCTCGACCGCGAGCGCCGCTTCCTTGACAGCCTCGGCCAGCGTCGGATGCGCGTGGCAGGTGCGGGCGAGGTCTTCCGAGGAGCCGCCGAATTCCATCAGCACCGTCACTTCGGCGATCAGGTCGCCGGCGCGTGGGCCGATGATGTGGCAGCCGAGCACCCGATCGGTCTTGGCGTCGGCCAGCACTTTCACGAAGCCGTCGGTCTGGCGCATCGCGCGGGCGCGGCCATTGGCGGTGAAGGGGAACTTGCCGACCTTGTAGTCCACGCCGGCCGCCTTCAGCTCCTCCTCGGTCTTGCCGAGCGAGGCGACCTCCGGCGAGGTGTAGACGATGCCGGGGATTGCGTCATAGTTCACATGGCCGTGCTTGCCGGCGATGATCTCGGCCACCGCCACGCCCTCATCCTCGGCCTTGTGCGCCAGCATCGGCCCGCGCACCACGTCGCCGATCGCATAGATGCCGGGGACATTGGTCTTGAAGTGATCGTCGATCACGACGCGGCCGCGCTCGGTGGCGACGCCCGCCGCTTCGAGCCCGAGCCCGTCCGTGTTCGGGCGGCGGCCGATGGCGACCAGCACGATATCAGCGTTCAGCGTCTTGGCCTCGCCGCCCGCGGCGGGCTCGACAGTGACGGTCGCCCCGGCGCCCGCCGTTTCGACCTTGGTGACCTTCGAGCCGAGCATGAAGCCGAAGCCCTGCTTTTCGAGGATGCGCTGGAACTGCTTGGCGACCTCGCCATCCATGCCCGGCAGGATGCGGTCGAGATACTCGACGACGGTGACCTTGGCGCCGAGCCGGCTCCAGACCGAGCCGATCTCGAGCCCGATCACGCCGGCGCCGACCACGACCAGGTCCTTGGGAACGGCACCGATCTCGAGCGCGCCGGTCGAGGTCACGACCACCTTCTCGTCGATCGTCACGCCCGGCAGCGGCGCTGATTCCGACCCCGTCGCGATGACGATGCTCTTGGTCGCCAGTTCCTGCGTCTTGCCATCCTCGGAGGTCACGACGACCTTGCCGGCGGCCGGGATCGAGGCCGTGCCGTGGAAGGGCTCGATTTTGTTCTTCTTCAGCAGGAAGCCGACGCCGGTGACATTGGCGTCCACCGTCTCCTGCTTATGCGCCATCATCGCCTCGAGATCGAGCTTGGGCTCCACCACGACGCCGAGCTTGGCGAAGGTATGGGAGGCTTCCTCGAACATCTCGGAGGCGTGCAGCAGCGCCTTGGAGGGAATGCAGCCGACATTCAGGCAGGTGCCGCCATGCGTCTTACGCTTCTCGACCACCGCGACCTTGAGGCCGAGCTGGGCGGCACGGATGGCACAGACATAGCCGCCGGGGCCGGTGCCGATGACGACGAGATCGTAGGACATGGTTTGGCTATCCCAGTGTTCGGGGTGCCGGCTTCAGAACGGCCGGCACGAGGGCCAGAAGCCCGATGAGGTCGGCGATCACGATCTTCGTGATGGCGGGGCCATAGCCGCCCACGAAAAGCGCGATCACGATGAAACTCGCCATGCTCGCCCCCGCGACGAGAACGGCAACGCTTCGCAATCCCGGCCGGAACGCTGCGGCGATCAGCAGAAAACCGATGACGCCGAACAGAACCGCGCGGTGCCGCAGCAGGATTTCGAGATCGGCACTGGCGATCTCGAAGCCGTAAAGCGAGCGAAGCCAGCTTGCGCCGGCAACACCCGTCACCGGCAGCAGGTTGATGATGCCGGCTGCGACGAGGCCGATCGGGGCCAGTTTTGCCAGCATCTCAGCCTGGATCCCTCAGAGATCGAGCACGAGACGCGCCGGATCCTCCAGGCCTTCCTTGAGGCGTACGAGGAAGGTCACGGCCTCCTTGCCGTCGATGATGCGGTGGTCGTAGCTGACCGCCAGATACATCATCGGCCGGATCTCGATCTTGCCGCCGACGACCATCGGCCGCTCCTGGATCTTGTGCATGCCCAGGATCGCGGACTGCGGCGCGTTCAGGATCGGGGTCGACATCAGCGAGCCATAGACGCCGCCATTCGAGATGGTGAAGGTGCCGCCCTGCATCTCCTCGATCTTGAGCTGACCGTCGCGGGCCTTCTTGCCGTATTCGCCGATCTTCTTCTCGACGCCGGCGATGGAGAGCTGGTCGGCGTCGCGCACCACCGGAACCACCAGCCCCTTATCGGTGCCGACGGCGACGCCGATATGGTAGTAGTTCTTGTAGATGATGTCGGTGCCGTCGATCTCGGCGTTCACGGCCGGGATCTCCTTCAGCGCCTGCACCGCCGCCTTCACGAAGAAGCCCATGAAGCCGAGCTTGACGCCGTGCTTCTTCTCGAAGGCGTCCTTGTACTGCGCGCGCAGCGCCATGACGTTGGTCATGTCCACCTCGTTGAAGGTGGTCAGCATCGCGGCGTTGGCCTGGGCTTCCTTCAGGCGGCGCGCGATGGTCTGGCGCAACTTCGTCATCTTCACGCGCTCTTCGCGGGCACCGTCATCGGCCGGCGACGGCGCGCGCACCGGGGCCGGTGCGGCGGCCGGGGCAGGCGCCGAGGCGCCGCCGGTCGCGATCGCGGCGAGCATGTCGCCCTTGGTCACGCGGCCGTCCTTGCCGGAGGCCGGAACGCCCGACGGATCGACGCCGCTCTCGGCCGCCAGCCGCGACACGGCCGGGCCGGAATCGGCAGCCTTCACGGCGGGCTGGGGCTCGCCGGCGACGGCGGCGGTCTTCTGCACGGCATCGGCGACGGAGCCCGAGCCGGCCTTGCCGGAGGCCTGCGCCACCGCGGTCTCGTCCTTCTTCGGCGCGGGCGCGGCGGCGGCACCGCCGCCCTCGCCGATCGAGCCGAGCAGCGCGTTGACGCCGACCGTCTCGCCTTCCTTGGCGACGATCTCGCCGAGAACGCCGGCGGCCGGGGCGTTGACCTCCAGCGTCACCTTGTCGGTTTCCAGCTCGACCAGAGGCTCGTCCGCCTTCACCGCCTCGCCCGGCTTCTTGAACCACTTGCCGATGGTGGCCTCGGTGACGGATTCGCCGAGGGTGGGTACGCGGATTTCGGTCGCCATGTCAGGCCTCTTCTCATTCGGGTCTTGAGGATGGCCCCGGAGCTGCGCCGCGCAGCCCCGGAGGCCGGTCCGGTTCTGGCATCAGGCCGCGAAGGCCTCGTCGAGGAAGGCGTTGAGCTGGGCGGTGTGCTTGGACATCAGGCCCGTCGCGGTCGCCGCCGAAGCCGGCCGGCCGACATAGCGCGGCCGCTTGGACTTCACGCCGGCATGGCCCAGGACCCATTCGAGATAGGGCTCGACGAAGGTCCAGGAGCCCATGTTCTTCGGCTCCTCCTGGCACCAGGCGACGTCCGCGCCCTTGAAGCGCGAGAGCTCCTGCGCCAGCGTCTTGAGCGGGAACGGATAGAGCTGCTCGACGCGCATCAGATAGACGTCGTCGATGCCGCGCTTCTCCCGGTCCTCCAGCAGATCGTAATAGACCTTGCCGGAGCAGAGGACGACCCGGCGGATCTTGGCGTCCTTCACCAGCTTGGTGGTGGAGCGGCCCCGCTCGGCATCGTCCAGCAGCACGCGGTGGAAGGTCGAGCCCTCCGCCAGATCCGCGAGGTCGGAGACGCAGCGCTTGTGGCGCAACAGCGACTTCGGCGTCATCAGGATCAGCGGCTTGCGGAAATCGCGCTTCAGCTGGCGGCGCAGGATGTGGAAATAGCTCGCCGGGGTCGAGCAGTTCGCCACCTGCATATTATCCTCGGCGCACATCTGCAGGAAGCGCTCGAGGCGGGCGGAGGAGTGCTCCGGACCCTGGCCCTCATAGCCATGCGGCAGCAGGCAGACGAGGCCCGACATGCGCAGCCACTTGCGCTCGCCCGAGGAGATGAACTGGTCGAACACCACCTGCGCGCCATTGGCGAAGTCGCCGAACTGCGCTTCCCAGCAGGTGAGCGCATTGGGCTCCGACAGCGAATAGCCGTATTCGAAACCGAGCACCGCCTCTTCCGAGAGCATCGAGTTGATGACCTCGTAGCGCGCCTGCCCGTCGCGAATATGGTTCAGGGAGGTGTGGCGGGCCTCGGTCTCCTGGTCGATCAGCACCGAATGGCGCTGGGAGAAGGTGCCGCGCTCGCAATCCTGTCCCGAAAGGCGAACCGGGTTGCCGTCGAGCAGCAGCGAGCCGAAGGCCAGCGCCTCGGCGGTCGCCCAGTCGATGCCTTCGCCGCCCTCGACCGCCTTCTTGCGGTTATCGAGGAAGCGCTGGATCGTGCGATGGACGTTGAAGCCCGCAGGGACGGAGGTGATCTTCTCGGCGATCTCCTTCAGGGTCTCCGCCGGCACGCCGGTGGCGCCGCGGCGCGGATCGTCCTCGTCGGCGCGGATCGCCTTCATGCCGGCCCAGCGGCCGTCCAGCCAGTCGGCCTTGTTCGGCTTGAAGGCCTGGCCGGCGTCGAACTCGATCTCGAGCCTGGCCTTCCAGTTGGCGCGCGCCTCGTCGAGTTCGGCGGCGCTGATCACGCCCTCGGCCTCGAGCTTGGCGGCGTAGAGCTCCAGCGTCGTCTTGTGGCCGCGAATCTTGCGGTACATCAGCGGCTGGGTGAAGCCCGGCTCGTCGCCCTCGTTATGGCCGAAGCGGCGATAGCAGAACATGTCGATCACGACCGGCTTGTGGAACTTCTGCCGGAATTCGATCGCGACCTTGGCGGCGAAGACCACCGCTTCCGGATCATCGCCGTTCACATGGAACACCGGGGCCTCGACCATCTTCGCCACGTCGGACGGGTAGGGCGAGGAGCGCGAGAAGCGCGGATCGGTGGTGAAGCCGATCTGGTTGTTGATGATGAAGTGGATCGAGCCGCCGGTTCGATGACCCTTCAGCCCCGAGAGGCCGAAACATTCGGCCACGACGCCCTGACCGGCGAAGGCCGCGTCGCCGTGGATGAGCAGCGGCAGCACCGAGCGGCGGTCGCCGCCATGCTGGTCCTGCTTGGCGCGCACCTTGCCGAGCACCACCGGGTCGACGATTTCGAGATGCGACGGATTGGCGGTGAGGGAGAGATGGACCTTGTTGCCGTTGAATTCGCGATCCGAGGAGGCGCCGAGGTGATATTTCACATCGCC
>NZ_JBMDWH010000021.1:0-21325 GCF_048595345.1 Allobosea sp. | reverse complement strand
GGTATCGGCCTTCATCGGGATCGCCTTCAGGCCGAGCCGCGCGAAAGTCCGCAGATAGGCGGTGAACATGCGGTTATAGGCGTGGCGCGCCGCCTCCTTGTCGAGATCGAAGGAATAGGCGTCCTTCATCAGGAATTCGCGACCCCGCATCACGCCGAAGCGGGGGCGCACCTCGTCGCGGAACTTCCACTGAATGTGGTAGAGATTGAGCGGCAAGTCCTTGTAGGACTTGATGTAGGACCGCACGATCCCGGTGACCATCTCCTCGTTGGTCGGCCCGTAGAGCATCTCCCGGTCATGCCGGTCCTTGATGCGCAGCATCTCCTTGCCATAGGCCTCGTAGCGCCCGCTCTCGCGCCACAGATCGGCCGACTGGATCGTCGGCATCAGGATCTCGACGGCGCCGGAGCGGTTCTGCTCCTCGCGAACGACCTTGCAGATCTTGTCCAGCACCCGCAGGCCCAGCGGCAGCCAGGCATAGATGCCGGCCGATTCCTGCCGGATCATGCCTGCGCGCAGCATCAGCCGGTGCGAGACGATCTCCGCCTCCTTGGGCGTGTCGCGCAGGATCGGCATGAAATAACGAGAAAGACGCATCGGGGAACCTGTCGAAGAACAGACGCAACGGGCTCGAGGCCCGAGTCACTCAATGCCAGCAACACCATCGCTAGGGCGAAAATGCAAATGCAAATGCGGCGGGAGCGGGTGAGCTGAGAGTTTCAGGGAACGCCCTGTCATCCCGGATGCAGCGAAGCGGAACTCCGGGATCCATCGTAGAGCTCAGCGCCCTTCGATGGATCCCGGGGCAGGCCCGGGATGACGGTGCGGTTCAGTGCAACCTGGACGAGGTTCTCACCCCTTGGCGAATTTCGCCGTCAGCGCCTGCGCCACCACCCCCGGCACGAAGGGCGTCACGTCGCCGCCCATGCTGGCGATCTGGCGCACCAGCGTCGCGGTGATGTGGCGCACGCCGATCGAGGCCGGCAGGAACACGGTCTGGATCGAGCCTTCCATCGTCCGGTTCATACCGCAGAGCTGCATTTCATAGTCGAGATCCGAGCCGTCGCGCAGGCCGCGGATAAACAGGGTCGCGCCGGCATCGCGCGCCGCCCAGACGGCGAGATTGTCGAAGGTGATGACATCGACCGTCGCATTTTCGCTGGCAGCAAGTGGCGTCGCCACCTCGCGCAGCAGCCGCGCCCGCTCCTCGGCCGGGAAGATCGGCGTCTTTCCGGGATGGATGCCGATGGCCAGCACGAGATGATCGCACAGGCGGCAGGCGCCGGCGATCACGTCGAGATGCCCGTTCGTGACGGGGTCGAACGACCCGGCGTAGAAGGCGATGCGGCTCATGCGCAAAGCGTTAGCGAGGCACGCCGGTGCCCGCAAGGGTCGGCCGCGGCTGCGAGGCGCGCCGAAGGTACTCTCAGCCCAGAGGGACGATCGCGGCCAGGGCGGCGGCACTGCCGGCGAGGATCGACAGGCAGATCAGCAGCGGTGCCGCAACGGAGAGGCGGCGGGTATAGACGTAAGGCTGGCGGCTCTTCATCGGAATGCCCCGGCGAATCGGTTTGTTCTTCGGTTCCCTTGGGTGACGGCCTCACCGGGCCATCGCTGGGCGAGATCGTGACCAAAACGTGACAGGTGCCGGCAAGTTCCGGTTTCGATTGCCTTTTCGCGCGGATGGCCCCACATCCGCGCCATGCTCACGCTGAACGACATCACCTATCGCCTGGGCGAGCGCCTTCTGCTCGACCACACCGGCGCGGCCATTCCCGATGGCGCGCGGGTCGGCTTCGTCGGCCGCAACGGCACCGGCAAGACCACCCTGTTCAAGATCGTGACCGGCGATCTCGGCACCGAGAGCGGCACGGTTTCGCTGCCACGCGGCCGCAGGATCGGCGGCGTGGCGCAGGAGGCGCCGGGGGGGCCCGAAAGCCTGATCGAGGTGGTGCTCGCGGCCGACACCGAGCGCATGGCGCTGATGCAGGAAGCCGAAACCGCGACCGATCCCAACCGCATCGCCGAGATCGGTACGCGGCTGGCCGATATCGGCGCCCATTCGGCGCCGGCGCGCGCCGCGATGGTGCTTCACGGCCTCGGCTTCGACGAAGCGGCGCAGCAGCGCCCCTGCTCCGATTTTTCCGGCGGTTGGCGCATGCGCGTCGCGCTCGCGGCGGTGCTGTTCTCCGAGCCCGACCTGCTGCTGCTCGACGAGCCGACCAACTATCTCGATCTGGAAGGCACGCTCTGGCTCTACGATTACCTGGAGCGCTACCCGCACACCGTGATCGTGATCAGCCATGATCGCGAATTGCTGGACACCTCGGTCGACCACATCCTGCATCTCGACCAGGGCAAGCTGACGCTCTATCGCGGCACCTATTCGTCCTTCGAGAAGCAGCGCGCCGAAAAGCAGATGCAGCTCGCCCGCGCCAAGGAGAAGCAGGACGCGGAGCGCAAGCATCTCCAGTCCTTCGTCGACCGCTTCAAGGCCAAGGCCACCAAGGCGCGTCAGGCCCAGTCCCGCGTCAAGCGGCTGGAGAAGAGGCAGACCATCGCCGCGATCGTCGATCGCGATGTGCAGCCCTTCACCTTCCCGGGGCCGGAAAAGCCGCTCTCGCCGCCGATGATCGTGCTGGAGGATGCCGCCGCCGGCTATGGCGAGCGCAAGGTGCTGTCCCGGCTCAATCTCAGCATCGCGCCGGATGATCGCATCGCTCTGCTCGGCTCCAACGGCAACGGCAAATCGACCTTCTGCAAGCTGATCGGCGGGCGCCTGCCGCCGATGTCGGGCGAGATGACGAAGTCGAGCAAGCTGGAAACCGCCTATTTCGCCCAGCACCAGCTCGACGAACTGCGCATCGAGGACACGCCCGTCGGCCATCTGCGCGACCTGATGCCGGACGCGCCGGAGGCGAAGGTGAGGTCCAAGGCCGCGCAGATCGGCTTTCCAGCCAGCAAGGCCGACACGCCGGTCAAGCTGCTCTCGGGCGGCGAGAAGGCGCGGCTGATGCTCGGGCTCGCGACCTTCCATGGCCCGCATCTGCTCATTCTCGACGAGCCGACCAACCATCTCGATATCGACAGCCGCACCGCGCTGGTCAACGCCATCAACGATTATCCGGGCGCCGTCATGCTGGTGAGCCATGACCGCTTCCTGATCGAGGCCTGCGCAGACCGGCTCTGGATCGTCTCCGGCGGGACGGTGAAGACGTTCGACGGCGACATGGACGATTACCGCACCTATGTGCTGGGCGCCGCCAAGGCCGAGAAGCGCGGCAAGCCGGCCCCCGAGCCGGGCGCGGCCCGGCCGAAGACCGAGGAGCGCAAGGAAGCGGCCGGCAAGCGCGTCGCGCTGGGGCCGCTGAAGCAGAAGCTCAACCTCGCCGAGGCGCGCATGGCCAAGCTCAACGGGCTGATCGAGAAGGTCGATGCCGCGCTCGCCAACGGCGCCTTCGCCCGCGAGCCCGACAAGGCGCTCCAGCTCTCGCGTCAGCGAGCGGATCTGGAGGCGGCGCTGGCGGCGACCGAAGAGGAATGGCTCCTGCTCGGCGAGGAGCTGGAAGGGGCGTGAGGCGCCTCGATGGCTCACGTGACACGCCCGCCGATTTCGCTACAGTCCCGCGCCTCAGCAGAGGATTGACGTCATGGCCAAAGCCTATTGGGTCTCGATTTACCGCTCCGTCAGCAACCCCGACGCGCTCGCCGCCTATGCCAAGCTGGCCGGCCCCGCGATCACGGCCGGCGGCGGGCGTTTCCTGGCGCGCGGCATGCCGGCCCAGACCTATGAGGCCGGGCTGAACCAGCGCACGGTGCTGATCGAGTTCGATTCGGTCGAGCAGGCCAAGGCGACCCATGACAGCCCGGCCTATCAGGAGGCGCTGGCGGCGATGGCAGGCGGTGCCGAGCGCGATTTGCGCATCGTCGAAGGCGTGTGATCGCGCGCGTCAGGCGCTATTGACGCGGCACGCAGGTGCCGAGCCGCTGCATCATCCCCGCCGGGCAGGCCGTCTGCACGGCGGAGGGCGCCATGGCGCGGATGGATTCGCAGCAGGCGCCACGCGCGACATAGCCGCTGGGACAAACACCCGGATTCTCGACACGGTCCTTGCCGTCCCGCGTCGGGCGGCAGGAGCCCGCGGCGGAGGCGCCGGTCGCGGAAGCCGACACGGCCAGCAGGACGATGAGAGCGGCCATGCGGCACGTCACGGGCGATCTCCGTTGATCAGGAGGGCGTCGCGGGCGTGGGCGCGGCGGGCATCGGCCCGGCGGGCACCTGAGGCAACGCCGCTGGACCTGGAGCCGGCGCTTCGGCCGCACCCGGCCTGACGATCCGCCCCAGCCGGTTGTCGGTGAACAGATAAAGCTCGCGCCCGCCGGGCTCCGAATAGAGCACCTGCACCTCGCGCTGGCCCTTGCCGCTCTCGCCGATCAGGACGTCGGTCGGCGCCTTGCCCTTGAGCTTGACCAGCTCGCATTCGGTGATGCCGGGCGCGACCTCCCTCGGCAATGGGCGCGTCGAAGGGTCGAGCGAGGCCCCCACGCTGCAATCGCCCTCGGGGGTCAGCACGGGCTCGCGCGTTGAGATGCCGGCGCTGACGCTCGCTGTCTTGGTCGTGGTGACCCCGCCCTTGGTTTCGGACTGGAAGGCGAAACCGCCCATATCCACCGAGCAGCCGCAGAGGGCGACCGTGCAAGCGAGCATAACCGGCAGTCTCACGCTTTTTTCTCCCAGCGACCGGCCTCATCCTGCTGCCAGTAGCTGGCGGCCTGGCCCGAGGCTTTCGCTTTTTTCCAGTCTTCCCGCGCGGCGGCGAGCGCCTCGGGATCGTCTCCGTCGAAGATCAGGACGATGCGCTCGTAATCCTGCATTGCGTCCGGAATGCGAATGCCGTCTGCGCAGATCCGCACCTGCGCACCGTTGGGATTATGCGCCTGCGTCGTCAGCACCACCGGATTCTGCGCGGCGTCCGCCTCCAGATCGGTGACATGGGGCAGGAAGCTCTCACCGGAATAGGTCCACAGGTGATCGTCGAGCACGTTCAGCCGCTCCTGGCTCGCCACCTCAACGACGACCTTCTGCCCGCGCGACAGCGCCCGGTCGAGAATCGTCGGCAGCACCTGCTCGAGCGGGCGCGACTGGAGGTGAAAGAACAGGATTTCAGCCATTTGGGGCAATCGGCAATGGGCAATCGGCAGTCGGGCTCCGCGGCCAAACCCCATACGACTGGCGACTGCCTATTGCCGACTGCCGGTAGCGGAGTTGCGAATTGGGAAAGGGCGCCATCAGACCCTCACCCCTCGTAATGATCCGCCACCAGCCGGTCGAGCAGGCGCACGCCCCAGCCCGGGCCCCAGGAGCGGTTGATCTCGCTGTCCTTGGCGCCCATGCCGGTGCCGGCGATGTCGAGATGCGCCCAGGGCGTCTCGCCCACATGCCGCTGCAGGAACTGCGCGGCGGTGATCGAGCCGGCATGGCGGCCGGCCGAGTTCTTCATGTCGGCGAATCGGGAATCGATCATCTTATCATAGGCCTTGCCGAGCGGCATCCGCCACACCGTCTCGCCCGTGGCGGTGCCGGCCGCCGACAGGCGCTCGGACAGCTCGTTACTGTTGGTGAAGAGCCCGGCGTGCTCCTGCGCCAGTGCCACGAGGATGGCGCCGGTCAGCGTCGCCAGGTCGATCATGAAGCGCGGCTTGAAGCGATCCTGCGTGTACCAGAGCACGTCCGCGAGAACGAGCCGGCCTTCGGCGTCGGTATTGATGATCTCGATGGTCTGGCCTGACAGGGACTCGACGATGTCGCCCGGCCGCTGGGCGTTGCCGTCCGGCATGTTCTCGACGAGGCCGATGACGCCGATGGCGTTGACCTTGGCCTTGCGGCCGGCGAGCGCCATCATCAGCCCGGTGACGCAGGCGGCGCCCGCCATGTCGCCCTTCATGTCCTCCATGCCGGCCCCGGGCTTCAGCGAGATGCCGCCGGTGTCGAAGGTCACGCCCTTGCCGACGAAGGCGACCGGCTCGTCATGCTTGCCGGCACCGTTCCAGCGCATCACCACGACGCGGCTTTCCCGGCGCGAGCCCTGGCCGACGCCGAGCAAGGCGCGCATGCCGATCTTCCTGAGCTCCTTTTCGCCGAGAACCTCGACCTCGACGCCGAGCTTCTCCAGCTTCTGCGCCCGCTCGGCGAACTCCTCCGGATAGAGCACGTTCGGCGGCTCGTTCACGAGTTCGCGCGCCAGCAGCACGCCGGCCGCCACCGCATCGGCCCGCTTGATCGCTTTCTTGACGGCGCCCGGACTCTCCACCCGCAGCGTCGCCTTCAGCGGATCGGCGGCATCCTTGTCCTTCGTCTTGGTCTTGTAGCGGTCGAAGCGGTAGCTGCGCAGGATGAGGCCCAGCGCCAGATCGGCCGCCTGAGCAGGCTCGACGGCGCCGTCCGGCAGCACGAGCAGGATGTCGGCCTCGCGCCCGGGGCTCAGCCGCCCGGCGACCGCGCCGCCCAGTTTCACGAAATCGAGCTCGGCCCGCTCGGCATCGGCGCCGATCCCGACGGCGATGAGCCTCCCGTAATCGGCCCCGTCCGGCGCCGGGACGGCCAGCGCGGAAAGGGCCTTGCCCTTGAAATTCTCCGCCGCCGCGGCCCGCGCGACCAGCGCCGCCGCGCCCTCCCCTGCGAGATCGGAGACGATCCGCGCCGGCACCAGTCCCTCTCCGACGAAGATCACCAGATCCCGCCCCTCGACACCGTCCAGGGCCTTGATTTCGAGCTTGAGGCGTTGCGACATGATGGGCTCACAATCCCGCGACATGGACGTTCGCACGCCCTCTGGAAGCTGCCGCAAACGATTCCCGTTTGCGCCATGATGCCGCCTATACCATAGGGTGATCTCGTCCAACCACCGCGGGGGCCCCGGTTCCCGACCCTCCGGAAATGCGAAGCGTGCTGCTCAATCGCCTCGACCGCTACATTCTGAAGATCGCCGCGGGCGCCGCCGTCGTGCTCCTGCTGGGCCTGACCGGCGTGATCTGGGTGACCCAGGCGCTGCGCGAGGTCGATCTGATCACCGGCAAGGGCCAGACGGTCCTCATCTTCCTCACCGTGACGCTGCTTTCGCTGCCGGCGCTGATCGCGGGCATCGCGCCCGTCGCGCTGTTCATGTCCACGCTCTACACGCTGAACAAGCTCAACGGCGATTCCGAGCTGATCGTGATGAACGCCGCGGGCGTGCCGCCGCACCGGGTCACCCGCCCCTTCCTCACGCTCTCGATCGTGACCTCGCTGCTGGTCGCCTGGATGACGATCTCGGTCATGCCGGCGCGCTTACGCACCCTGCGCGACCTGATCACGCTGATCCGCGCCGATTTCGTGGCCAATGTGGTCAAGGAAGGCCAGTTCGTCTCGCTTGATTCCGGCGTGACCTTCCATTACCGGGAAAAGGCCGGCGATGCGCTGATCGGCATCTTCATGCAGGATCGGCGCGATCCCACCCAGCCCTCGATCTATCTCGCAGAGCGCGGCCGCACGGTGGAGGCCGAGGGCCAGAGCTTCCTGATGCTGGAAAAGGGCACCATCCAGCGGGAGGCCAAGAACACCAACACCACCTCCATCATCTCCTTCGAGCGCTACGCGCTGAACCTCTCGGCGCTCACGGGCGACCCCAGCGGCGGCCCCGGAGAAGGCGATGGCGACAAGGTGATCTACAAGCCGCGCGAGCGCTCCACCGTCGAATTGCTGCGGCAAAACACGGACGAGCCCTATTACAAGATTCAGGAAGGGCGCTTCCGAGCCGAACTGCACAACCGCCTCTCGGCGCCGCTCTATCCCTTCGCCTTCATGCTCATCGCCTTCGCCGCCATCGGCGAGGCCCGCACCACCCGCCAGGGCCGGGCGCTCGCGATCCAGTCGGCGATCCTGATCGTCGGCGCGGTCCGCATCGGCGCCTATGCCGCCTGGACCGCGAGCGTGCGCTCGCCCTTCGCCGCGGCCCTGCTCTACATCCTGCCGATCGGGGCGATCCTTCTCTCGATCGCCTTCATCTATCACGGCGACAGGCTGCGGCCGTTGCTGGGACGGCTCAGCGCCCCGCTGACCGACCCGCTCTTCGCCCTCCTGGCCCGGCTGAGGCGCGCCTGATGCTGCTCTTCACGACTCTCGGCCGCTATCTGACCCTGCGCTTCGCGCGCGCGATCATCAGCGTCTTCGGCACCTTCTTCTTCCTCATCGGCACGCTCGATTTCGTCGAGCTGATGCGCCGTGCGGGCGATTCGCCCATCGCCACGACGCCGCGCATCATCACCCTGGCGCTCTACCGGGTGCCCAGCGTGGCCGAGCAGATCTTCCCCTTCGCCGCGCTTTTCGGCGGCATGTTCGCTCTGCTGACCCTGAGCCGGAAGCTGGAGCTCGTCGTCGCCCGCTCGGTCGGCGTCTCGGCCTGGCAGTTCCTGCAGCCGGCCGCCGTCGTGGCCGGCGTCATCGGGCTGATCTCGATCACCGTTTACAATCCCGTCGCGGCGGAGCTGAAGCGCCGGGCGACCGCGCTGGAGACGCGGCTGTTCGTGCGGGCCGGCAGCACGACGAGCACCGCCATCCCCGAAATCTGGCTGCGTCAGCGCAGCGCCGACGGCATGGCGATCATCCGCGCCGCAGGCGCCTTGCCGGACGAGGACGGATTGTCGCAGGTCGCGATCTTCAACTTCAATCAGGACGGGTCCTTCAAGGATCGAATCGACGCCCGGCAGGCTTTCCTGAAGCCCGGCCACTGGGACCTCCTGGACGCCAGGATCATCTCTGCGGCCCGCGAACCGCGCAATGTCGGCAGCTTCCAGCTCGCCACCAATCTGGAGCCGGAGCAGATGCGCCAGAGCTTCACGCCGCCCGAGGCGGTGGGGTTCTGGTCGATGCCCGCCGCGATCGAGCGGACCAAGCGCGCGGGTCTCGATACGACCCGATATGAGCTGAAATATCAGTCACTTATGGCGAGACCGCTGCTGCTGATCGCCATGGTCCTGGTGGCCGCATCCGTTTCTTTAAGATTTTTCCGGTTTGGTGGCGTGACCAAACTGGTGATAGGTGGCGTCGCAGCCGGCTTCGTGCTCTATGTGGCGACGCAGCTGTCGGAGGAGCTCGGATCGTCGGGAATCGTCAATCCGGTCATTGCGGCGTGGCTGCCCGCAGCATTGGGAACGATGCTGGGAGCGCTCGCCCTCCTCCATCAGGAAGACGGGTAAAACGTACTGTGCCTATGGTTAATTTTGGGTTGAGCGGATGGATCGAGGCGTGAAGGGGGTTGCGCGATTTGCTGCGGCGACCGCTCTCGCCTCCAGCCTAGCCGTGTTGCTGGCGGGAGCGGCCCTCGCGCAGGGCAAGCCCAGCCTCGGCACGCCTGCGGCCGCGACTCCCGCAAACGCCAAGCCCCAGGACCGGATGGTCGTCGACGCGCGCGAGCTCGTCTACGACAACGACAAGAAAACCGTCGCCGCCGTCGGCAACGTTCAGATTCTCTATCAGGGCCGCACCATCGAGGCCGACCGGGTCGTCTACGACCAGGGCACCAAGCGCGTGCTCGCCGTCGGCAACGCCCGCATCGTCGAATCGAACGGCACGGTCATCACCGGCGAGCGCTTCAACCTCACCGACGATTTCCGGGACGGCTTCATCGATTCGCTGCGGGTGGTGAACCCGGACAAGACGCGCTTCACCGCCCCGCGCGCCGAGCGCACCGACGGCGAAACCTTCATTTTCGAGAAGGGCATCTACACCGCCTGCGAGCCCTGCAAGGACAAGCCGGAGCGGCCGCCGCTCTGGCAGGTGCGCGCCACGCGCATCATCCACAAGAAGTCCGAGCAGACGATCTATTACGAGGATGCGCGGCTGGAATTCGCCGGCATTCCGATCGCCTACATTCCCTATATGTCGGGCCCGGACTCGACGGTGAAGCGCAAGACCGGCTTCCTCGCCCCGCGCTTCGTCAACACGTCGGCGCTCGGTTACGGCGTCGGCCTGCCCTATTTCATCAACCTGGCCCCTAATTACGACCTCACGCTCACGCCGACCGTGCTCAGCCGGCAAGGCGTGCTCGGCCAGGCCGAATGGCGGCACCGGCTGGTCAACGGCTCCTATGTCGTTCGTGCCTCGGGCATCTTCCAGCAGGACAAGAGCGCCTTCCTCGCCAGCCCGCTGGGCGCGGGAGACAAGGATTTTCGCGGCTCGGTGGAAACCAGCGGCAAGTTCTACATCAATCAGAACTGGAATTTCGGCTGGAACGCCTCGATGTCGACGGACCGCTGGTTCTACAAGAACTACCGGATCCGCAACGAGGCATTCAGCACAACCACCTATCTCCAGGAATCGATCTCCACCGCCTATCTCAACGGCCAGAGTTCGACCGCGTGGTTCGATATGCGCGGCTATTACTTCCAGCCGCTGAACTATCAGGACTGGCAGAAGCAGCAGCCGGTCGTGCTGCCGGTGATCGACTACGACAAGCGCGTCCATAAGCCCTCCTTCATGGGGCTCGGCGGCGAGTTCGATTTCAACGTCAACGTCACGAGCCTGAGCCGCGACACTGCCGCGTTCAGCGAGCTGCCGCAGCAGAAAACCACTCTGATATCCGGCACCACCAGCGCGGGACTCGGCTATTCGATCTATGACGGCTGCGCCGTCTACCAGAAGAGTACCTGCCTCGTTCGCGGCATCGCCGGCAACGTTTCGCGGGCCTCCGTCCAGGCCGCATGGCGGCGCAACGTGATCGACCCGCTCGGCCAGATCTGGACGCCCTATGCCTCGCTGCGGGCGGATATCTTCGCGGTCAATCCGGACCTCAACGGCGTGATCAATTCGCGCGTGGCCAGCATTGCCGATCCCTCGAACGAGGTGTTCGGCCGGGCCATGCCGTCGATCGGGCTGATGTATCGCTACCCCTTCGTCGCCAAGACCGATTGGGGCACGCACATCATCGAGCCGGTGGCGCAGATCGTCGCCCGGCCCAACGAGACCAACAGCCTGCGCGTCGCCAACGAGGATTCGCAGAGCCTCGTCTTCGACGTGAACAACCTGTTCGAATGGAACGGCAAGTTCTCCGGTTACGACCGGCTTGAGGGTGGCACCCGTGCCAATATCGGCGCGCTCTATACCGGCCGCTTCGGCAAGGAGGCCTTCGCCAACGTGCTGCTCGGCCAGTCCTACCAGTTGGCGGGCCGCAACTCCTATGCGACCGGCGACCTCATCAATGTCGGGTTGAATTCGGGCCTCGACACGCGCAGCTCCGACTATGTCGCCCGGGCCCAGATTTCGCCCATGCGCGGCTTCTTCCTCACCGGCTCGACGCGGCTCAACCAGAGCAATTTCGAGATGCAGCGCATCGATGCAGCCGCGGCCTATTCGAACAGCTTCGTCTCGGGTTCGATCGGCTATGCCCGCTACGAGCCGCAGCCTGATCTCGGCATCTCGCGCCGGCGCGAAGGCCTGTCTCTGAACGGCTCGCTGCAGGTCGTGCAGAACTGGCGCATCCGCGCCGGCGTGCTGTTCGATCTCGACAAGTACAAATACGATCGCGAGCTCTGGCGTTCGGCGCTGGCCGCGGGCACGCAGACCATCGCGAACTACCCGACCTCGGGGCCGTTCCAGACCGCGTCGACCTCGCTCGGCCTCAACTACACCGACGAATGCACGATCTTCGACGTCAGCTATTCGCAGAGCTACGCCGACCGCTATTCGGGCTCGACCAAGGACACGCGCACCGTCATGTTCAAGCTCGAACTGCGCACGCTGGGCGAGCTGAGCTATTCGCAGAACCTGAGCGGCACCAGCGGCGCCGACGGCGTCAGCAACTGAGCTGATGCCGCACCGGGCTCGGCCGCCTGCCCATCGCGGAGTGCGCACGTGTCAGCCCTGCCTCTCGCCCTGACACAAGGCGACCCCGCCGGGATCGGCCCCGAGCTGACCCTCGGGGCCTGGCTCGAGCGCGAGGAGCGCGGCCTGCCGGCTTTCGGCTGCATCGCCGACCCTGACCAGCTCGCTCTCGTAGCCCGTCATCTCGGCTGGTCGGTGCCGATGCGGATCTGCGGCTGGGACGATGTCGACAGCTGCTTTGCGCAGGCTTTGCCAGTCGTTCCCTCAGGCACCGGCGCACCGCTCGCCGAGCCGGCAACCCCCAACCCGGCGACCGCAGGAGGCACTATCGCCTCGATCGACGCGGCCGTCGCGGCGGTGATGAACGGACAGGCCTCGGCCGTTGTCACCAATCCGATCGCGAAATCGGTGCTCTACCAGGCGAGTTTCCGCCACCCGGGCCATACCGAATATCTGGCCCATCTGGCGGCGCGGGATGGGGTCGAGAAGCTGCCTGTCATGATGCTGTGGAGCGAGGCGCTGGCGGTGGTGCCCGTCACCATCCATGTGGCTCTGGCGCGCGTCCCGGCCCTGCTCACGACGGAGCTGATCGTCGAGACCGCCCGCATCGCCGCCGCTGCTCTGCGCGAGCGCTTCGGCGTCGCCGCGCCCCGTCTGGCGGTCGCGGGGCTCAACCCGCATGCGGGCGAAAACGGCGCCATGGGGGGCGAGGACGAGGCGATCGTGCGGCCCGCGATCGAGGCCTTGCGCCAAGAAGGCATCGATGCCCGCGGCCCGCTGCCCGCCGACACGATGTTCCATGAGCGCGCGCGGGCGGGTTATGACGCGGCGATCTGCATGTATCACGATCAGGCGCTGATCCCAATCAAGACGCTCGCCTTCGACGAAGGCGTCAACGTGACGCTCGGCTTGCCCTTCATCCGCACCTCGCCCGACCACGGCACGGCCTTCGATATCGCCGGGCGCGGGATCGCGCGGCCGGACAGTCTGTGCGCCGCGCTGAAGCTCGCCGCCCGCATGGCGCGGCCGGGAGCCACACCATGAGCCAGATCGACACCCTGCCGCCCCTGCGCGAGATCGTGGACCGGCATGGGCTGATGGCGCAGAAGTCGCTGGGCCAGAACTTCCTCTTCGACCTCAACCTGACGAGCCGCATCGCTCGCTCCGCCGGGTTCCAGCCAGGCGAGACCGTGGTCGAGATCGGCCCCGGCCCCGGCGGGCTGACCCGGGCGCTGCTGGCGGCCGGCGCCGAGCGGGTGGTCGCGATCGAGCGCGATCGGCGCTGCCTGCCGGCGCTGGCGGAGATCGCGGCCCATTATCCCGGCCGCCTCGAGGTCATCGACGGCGACGCGCTCGCCGTCGATCTGCGCGGCGCCATCGGCGATGTCCCCGCCCGCATCGTCGCCAACCTGCCCTACAATATCGGCACGCCTTTGCTCGTCGGCTGGCTGAGTTTGGAGCCCTGGCCGTCCTGGTGGCGCTCGCTGACGCTGATGTTCCAGCGGGAGGTCGCCGAGCGCATCGTCGCCACGCCCGAGCAGCGCGCCGATTACGGCCGGCTGGCGGTGCTCGCCAATTGGCGCTGCGAGACGAAGATCCTGTTCGACGTGCCGCGCGGCGCCTTCGTGCCGCCGCCGAAGATCACCTCGTCGGTCGTGCATATGGTGCCGCGTGCCGACCCGGAGCCCTGTGACCGGCGCCTGCTGGAGCGTGTGACGCTCGCCGCCTTCGGCCAGCGCCGGAAGATGCTGCGCCAGAGCCTCAAGGCTGTGACGCCGGAGCCGGCGGGCATCATCGCCGCCGCCGGCCTCGACGAGACCGCAAGGGCCGAAGAGGTGCCGGTCTCAGGCTTTGTCAGGCTCGCCAACGCGCTGGGCGGCGCGCCAGGCTGAGGCTCAAAGCTGCTCGCCGAGCAGTTTGTCCACGAAGGCGCCCATGCCGGTGGCACGGCTGCGCTTCAGCCGCTCGGCGGCGAGGATCGAGCGCACCGCCTCATAGGCCTTCTCCAGATCGTCATTGACGATGACGTAGTCGTACACGGTCCAGCGGGCGATCTCCTCGCGCGCATTGGCGAGACGCTTGGCGATGACGTCCGGCGCATCCTCGGCCCGGCGCACCAGGCGCGAGCGCAGCTCGGCCATGGAGGGCGGCAGGATGAAGATCGAGACGACGTCCTCCCGCGCCTTTTCCAGGATCTGCTGGGTGCCCTGCCAGTCGATGTCGAACAGCACGTCGCGGCCCGCCTTCAGCGACTGCTCCACCGGCTTGCGCGGCGTGCCGTAGCCATTGCCATGGACCTCGGCCCATTCGAGCAATTCGTCGCGCTCGCGCATGGTGTCGAAGCTGGCGCGGTCGATGAAGTGATAATGCACCCCGTCGATCTCGGAGGGGCGCCTTGCCCGCGTCGTGACGGAAATCGACAAATCGAGATTGGTCTCGCTCGGCGATTTCGACAGGGTGCGGGTCAGGGTCGATTTGCCGGCACCCGACGGCGACGACATGATCATGATGAGGCCGCGGCGGGCCGGGCGGGTCGACTCGGCCATGCCGCTCACTCCACGTTCTGAACCTGTTCGCGCATCTGGTCGACGACCGTGCGCAGATCGAGGCCGATGCGCGACAGGCCCGGACCATTCGCCTTGGCGCAGAGCGTCGAGGCCTCCCGGCCGAATTCCTGGGCCAGGAAATCCAGCTTGCGGCCGATCGGCCCGCCCTTCTCCAGCAAGTCGCGCAAGGCGGCGACATGGGCATGCAGCCGGTCGATCTCCTCCCGGATATCGGCCCGCACCGCGAGCAGCGCCGCCTCCTGGTGCAGGCGCTGCGGGTCGAGCCCATTGGCGGCGCCGAGCAGCGCCTCGACTTGGGCTGCGAGCCGGGCGCGGATGGCGTCGTTGCTGCGCGCCGGGTGGCTTTCGGCCTCGCGCGTCAGCCGCGCAATGGTGTCGAGATGGCCCCGAAGAATCGCTTCGAGTGCGCGGCCCTCGCTGGCGCGGGCCTCCTTCAGCGCGAGCGCGGCCTGCTCCAGCCCGGCTAGCGCGGGCGCCTCCACGGCCGAGAGCGCGTCCTGCCCCTCCTCCGCATAATCGACGACCCCGCGAATGCCGAGCAGCCCGTCATAGCTCGGCGGTGCGATGCCGCTCGCCGGCAGCTTGCCGATCGCCTCCAGCAGCGCTGCCAGCACCGCCTCGTTGACGCGCGGGCGCGGCGGGCCGGCATCGCTGGTCACGGCGAGATTGACGTGCAGCGTGCCGCGCGCGAAGCCGCCGGCCAGCCGTTTGCGCGCCGCCTCCGCCAAAACCTCGAAACCGGGCGGGACGCGCACGCGCAGATCGAGCCCGCGTCCATTGACGCTGCGGATCTCCCAGGCCCAGCCATGGATGCCGGCGGTCCCCGCCGCGCGAGCAAAGCCCGTCATGCTCTCGATGGCCATGAAATCTCTCAGTGCTGCGTTAGCCCGGATCGTGCGCTTATGGCACTTTTCACTCGCCGCAACAGCCCTCCGTAGCTGGCCATCGAAAATCGACGCATCGCAAAGCGAAAAACACGATCGAAAAAAACAGCAGCACGAAATTCATGTCTTTTATGATGTAAACCCCTGTATGAATAGAATTCAGCGCTATAATGGCGCCACAGATATTCAATAAAAACAATAATTTATCGAGCATTGTAATTGATAAATTGAGGAAACACCGCCTAAAAGATATATACGTAACAGGAACAATAGACAATAAAGCCATCAATATAAATACAATCACAACAAGAGAAAATACATAAAAATCACTTTTTATCAGCGTTTCGGGCAAAGGAACGCGATTAACAATAAAAGAAATGTCCAGTCTGATCGAAAAAATAGCACATAAACTTGTTATAGAGATGAGCAACACTGAGAAAATCCAGTTTGCCCAGAGCGAACTCTCGATCTTCTTGCTGAAAAACCTATTTACGCCTTTTGTCAAACGAGAGCCTCCGAACTACGGCTTCAGCTGCGGCACCTGCTTTGGTGAATTGAGGTCGAAGGTCTTGTTCAGCAGCGGGTCGCGCGCGGTCCCTTCCGAGGCGTCGAAGGCGCGCGCCCGCGTGCCCGCGACACCGCCCGCCGGCTGCGCCACGGGCAGCGCGCCGCCATCGACGGCCGGCTGGGTCGTGGCCGGCGCCTCGGTGCGGTTGTCGGGCGCGGCCGGCGGCTCGACCTTGTCGATGGCGTCCGCCGGCGGCTTGCCGCCCTGCTGGCTGCGTGTGGACTCGATCTGACGCCAGCGGCCGACATTGCGGTTGTGCTGCTCCAGCGTCTCGGCGAAGACATGGCCGCCGCTGCCATCCGCGACGAAGTACAGCTCCTTCGTGCGCGAATGATTGACCACGGCCTCCATCGCCGCGCGGCCGGGATTGGCGATCGGGCCGGGCGGCAGGCCGGGAATGACATAGGTGTTGTAGGCCGTCGGCTCGGTGATCTCGCTGCGCTGGATCGGCCGGCCGAGCGTGCCCTTTCCGCCGACGATGCCGTAGACGATCGTCGGGTCCGATTGCAGCTTCATCTTGCGGTTCAGCCGGTTGATGAAGACGCCTGCCACGCGCGGCCGCTCATCGGCCCGCCCGGTCTCCTTCTCGACGATCGAGGCCAGGATCACCAGTTCCTGCGGCGTCTTGATCGGCAGATCGGCCGGTCGCTTCTCCCAGATCCGCGCCAGCACCGTGCTCTGGTCGCGCGCCATGCGCTCCAGGATCGCGCGCCGCGTGAAGCCGCGCGGGAAGCGATAGGTGTCGGGCAGGATCGAGCCCTCCTTCGGCACCTGGTTGATCTCGCCGCTGAGCAGATCGTTGTTGCGCAGCCGCTCGACGATCTGCTCGCTGGTCAGCCCCTCGGGGATGGTCACGGAGTGCTCCACCACCTTGCCGCTGGAGATGATGTCCAGGATCTCCTGCGGGCTGACCCGCGCCTTGAAGAGATACTCGCCGGCCTGCAGCTTGTGCCAGTCGCCATTCATGACCGCCGAAATGCGGAAGGTCAGCGGATGCTCGATCAGCCCCTCACGCTGCAGCAGTTCGGCGATCTCGGTGAGCCCGCTCTCCTTGGGAATGATCAGCACCCGGTCGCTGGCCAGCGGCCCCGGCGCCTTGCTCTGACTCGAGACGAGGGCGATTCCGGCTCCGGCCAGGCCGGCACCGATCAGCGCGAGCGTGAAAAGCCCGCTCAGCATGGAGAGGAACGGGCTGCGACGGCGGCGGCGCGCCTTGGGCGGCGGCGCCGGCGGCGCCACCGGCTTCAGCGCCTCGCTCGGACTCTTGGGGGCGACGCGGGGCGTATCGTTCACAATCGTGGCGCTCGCAGGACTCAAGGACACTACATCTCGGCGCGCCGGCCGCCGAAACGGTACGGGCACGCGACACCGGCCATTAGAGCCGGTTTGGCCCCGTCTGAAAACGCAAAATCGCGCGACGGGTCTCACCAGCGGGCACTTTAGCCGGAAATATGGCGAAACGGCGCTGTGGACAGCCTCACGGGCAGCGGGACGCCCGCAGCCGGCGCCTCACCCCTCGGGGTGATAGCGCCGCAGCACGAGCGAAGCGTTGGTGCCGCCGAAGCCGAACGAGTTCGACAGCGCATAGTCGATCTCGCGCTGGCGCGGCTTGTGGGGCACGAGGTCGATCTGCGTCTCGACGGAAGGATTGTCGAGATTGATCGTCGGCGGCGCGACCTGATCGCGGATCGCCAGCACGGTGAAGATCGCCTCGATCGCCCCGGCGGCGCCCAGCAGATGGCCCGTCGCCGATTTGGTGGAGGACATGGAGGGCCGCTTGGGCGCATTGGCCAGCAGCCGCTCGACCGCACGCAGTTCAATCTCGTCGCCCAGCGGCGTCGAGGTGCCATGCGCGTTGATGTAATCGAGATCCGCCGCCGTGATGCCGGCGCGCTCCAGTGCCGCCGACATGCAGCGATAGGCACCGTCGCCATCCTCGGAGGGCGAGGTGATGTGATAGGCGTCGCCCGACATGCCGTAGCCGACGACTTCGGCATAGATGCGAGCCCCGCGCGCCAGCGCGTGCTCGAGTTCCTCGAGCACGACGACGCCCGCGCCCTCGCCCATGACGAAGCCGTCGCGGTCCTTGTCATAGGGACGCGAGGCTTTCTCGGGCGTGTCGTTGAAACCGGTGGAGAGCGCCCGGCAGGCGCAGAACCCGGCGATGCCGATGCGGTTGATCGCCGATTCGGTGCCGCCCGCGACCATGACCTCGGCATCGCCCAGCGCGATCATGCGCGAAGCGTCGCCGATGGCGTGCGCGCCGGTCGAGCAGGCGGTGACGACCGCGTGGTTGGGGCCTTTCAGCCCATGTTCGATCGAGACGTAGCCAGCCGCCAGATTGCTCAGGCGGCCGGGAATGAAGAAGGGCGACAGCCGCCGCGGACCCCGCTCCTTGAGCAGGATCGAGGCTTCGTAGATGCCGCCCAGACCACCGATGCCGGAGCCTATGGCGACGCCGGTCCGGATCTGGTCCTCATGGCTTTCCGGCTTCCACCCGGCATCCTTCAGCGCCTGCGTGGCCGCGGCCATCGCGAAGACGATGAAGTCGTCGACCTTGCGCTGCTCCTTGGGCTCCATCCACTGGTCGGGATCGAAGGTCCCGTCGCTGCCGTCACCCCGGGGGATGTTGCAGGCGATCCGCGCCGGCAGATCGCTGGCGTCGAAGCTGGTGATGGGGCCGGCGCCGCTGGCACCGGCCAGGAGACGAGACCAGGTCGGCTCGACGCCGCAGCCGAGCGGCGTCACCATGCCGAGCCCGGTCACGACGACGCGCCGCAGGGAGATGCTACGGGAAGCCATGGCGTCCTGCCGGCGGCGAAGCCGCTCAGGCGGTCTTGGACGAGAGGAACTTCACGGCATCGCCGACCGTCACGATCGTCTCGGCCGCATCGTCGGGGATCTCGACGCCGAACTCTTCCTCGAAGGCCATCACGAGCTCGACGGTGTCCAGGCTGTCCGCGCCCAGGTCCTCGATGAAGTTCGCGCTGTCGATGACCTTCTCGGGCTCGACGCCGAGGTGCTCGACCACGATCTTCTTCACGCGCTCGGCAACATCGCTCATGAGTCTCTTCCTTAGAAACTGAAAACGCATCGCGGGGCCGCGACGCGCATCTGGGAATTTGCATTCAGCCGACCGCGCCATCGGAACGAGGCGCGATCGCGGAACGATGAGAAGCCTGCACAAACGCAACAACCGGGTTCTCGTCAAGCCCCCGGCCGCCGGAAAGGCAGCGCGACGGCTCTCGTTATCATACCGTGTCGGCAGAGGCGAGAGTGGCGCGCAGCTTGGCCAAGACCTTCCGGAAATGCCTGTAACGGCCTCAGATACGGGCCATTCCGCCGTTGACGTGCAGCGTCTGCCCGGTCACGTAGCCGGCTTCCTCGCTCGCCAGATAGGCGACGGCGGCGGCGATGTCGGCCCCCGCACCCAGTCGGCCCATCGGGACGTCGGCCAGGATTCCCTCGCGCTGCTTCTCGTTGAGCGCCTGCGTCATGGGTGACTCGATGAAGCCCGGCGCGACGACGTTGACGGTGATGTTCCGGCTCGCCACCTCGGCGGCCAGCGCCTTCGACATGCCGATCAGGCCGGCCTTGGCGGCAGCATAGTTGCCCTGCCCCGGATTGCCGGTGGTGCCGACGACGGAGCCGATCGAGACGATTCGGCCATAGCGCCGGCGCATCATCGACTTCACCGCCGCGCGCGTCAGCCGGAAGGCGGCGGTGAGGTTCACCGCCAGCACACTGTCCCAATCCTCGTCCTTGAGGCGCATGAACAGGTTGTCGCGGGTGATGCCGGCATTGTTCACCAGGAGGTCCAGCCCGCCCAGCTTCTCCTCGGCGGCCGGCACCAGCGCCTCCACCGAATCCTTGTCGGAGAGATTGCAGGGCACGATGGCGACGCGCTCGCCCAGCTCCGCCGCCAGCGCCTCCAGCGCCTCGGCGCGCGTGCCGGACAAGGCGACGCTCGCGCCCTGCGCGTGAAGCGTGCGGGCGATCGCCCCGCCGAGGCCACCGGTCGCGCCGGTGACCAGGGCCTTGCGGCCGGTCAGATCAAACATGTTCGCTCCCTTTGCTCGGCATTCTGCCGCTTGTTCTGCCATGGGCTTGCGCCTCAGGCGCCGCGAGCCTTCCAGGCCGCGATATCCTCGGCCGTCCCGACCGAAACCTGCGTCGTGCCGGCAGCGATCCGCTTCACCAGCCCGGCGAGCACCTTGCCGCTGCCCAGCTCGACGAAATCGCCGACGCCGGCCGCCGCCATCGCCTGCACGCATTCGCGCCAGCGCACCGTGCCGGTGACCTGCGCCACGAGCGAGGCGCGGATCGCGTCGGGATCGGCCAGCGGCGCCGCGCCGACATTGGCCATCACCGGCACGACGGGCGCCTGCATCGCGACCTGGCCCAGCGCCTCGCGCATCGCCTCGGCGGCCGGCTGCATCAGGGCGCAATGGAAGGGAGCGGAGACCGGCAGCAGCATCGCGCGCTTGACGCCGCGCTCGCCGGCGAGCGCGATCGCCCGGTCGATCGCAGCCTTTGCGCCGGACAGCACCACCTGCCCGCCCCCATTGTCATTGGCCGCCTCACAGACCTCGCCCTGCGCCGAGGCGGCCGCGATCTCGCGGGCGAGGTCCAGTTCCGCGCCGAGCAGGGCCGCCATGGCGCCCTGCCCGGCCGGAACGGCCTTCTGCATCGCATCGCCGCGAATCCGCAGCAGGCGCGCCGCATCGCTAATCGAGAAGGTGCCGGCCGCGGCCAGCGCCGAATACTCGCCCAAGGAATGGCCAGCGACGAAGGCGGCGTCGCGCTTCAGATCGAGCCCGGCCTCGCTCTCGAGCACGCGCACCACCGCCAGACTCACCGCCATCAGCGCCGGCTGGGCGTTGGCGGTGAGGGTCAGCTCCTCGGCCGGCCCTTCCCACATGAGGGCCGAAAGCTTCTGGGACAGGGCGGCATCGACCTCCTCGAACACCGCACGCGCCACCGGGAAGGCCTCGGCCAGGCTCTTGCCCATGCCGACGGACTGCGACCCCTGGCCCGGGAAGATGAAGGCTGTCGTCATGGGAAGGCTCGCCCGCTCGTTAATACGTCGTTAAATGTGACGCGGCTGTCACAACGGTTTGACCCGCAAGTCAAGCAGCATGGCGCGAGAATCGGCACGAGGCCGCCAGTTTTCGGTTGCCATGGCGGCATCGGCCCTGTATCGACCGCTTCCTGCTTGTTCGGCCGGAGGCTGAACGGATGGCGCGTGGGCTTTTGGGCCGCGCGCAAGGCTTCGATGAAGCCGGCATCCCGTGTCTCCGCCTTCGATGAAATCCTGTCGGGCCTGTTCCAGGGCTCGGAGGGCTCCGCGCCGGGCGAAGCAGGGTGAAACAGAAAGGCCAACTCTCAAATGGCATTGTACGAGCATGTGCTGCTCGCGCGGCAGGATGTCAGCGCGCAGCAGGTCGAA
>NZ_JBMDWH010000020.1:0-30514 GCF_048595345.1 Allobosea sp. | reverse complement strand
AAGGTCAACATCGAAGACGACGGCACCATCAAGATCGCCTCGGCCGACGGCAAGTCGATCGAAGCGGCGATCAAGTGGATCAAGTCGATCGTCTCGGAAGCCGAAGTCGGCGTGATCTATGACGGCACCGTCGTGAAGATCATGGAGTTCGGCGCCTTCGTGAACTTCTTCGGCGCCAAGGACGGCCTCGTCCACATCTCGGAGCTCGCCCCGCAGCGCGTCCAGAAGGTCTCGGACGTCGTCAAGGAAGGCGACAAGGTCAAGGTCAAGTTCCTCGGCCAGGACGAGCGCGGCAAGATCCGCCTCTCGATGAAGGTCGTCGACCAGACCACCGGCGAGGACCTGACCGAGAAGCTGAAGGCCCAGCGCGAGGCCGAGAAGTCCCGCGAGAAGCAGCAGGCGGAGTGATCCGCGGCTGCTGAGGCATCAGGCTTCACAGAAAAAGAGCGCCCCGCATCGCAAGATGCGGGGCGTTTTTCGTCCAGTGCCGCACCGCTGCTGCCGCGAGCCGTCAGTTTCTTGCGAGAAGGACCCGCGATGACCTTCAGGAATCGCCGATGAAGTCCGTTGCCATCGCCGGCGCGCAAGCGAGCCGGATGCGCTATCACGAGCTGTCCGGCGACGGCCCTGCGCTAATCTTCATTCATGGCCTGGGCTGTGCCTCGTCCTGCGACTTCCCGGCCGTGGCGGCCGATCCCACCTTGCGCGGACGGCGGATGCTGCTTGTCGATCTCCTGGGCTCGGGCTTCAGCGATCGCCCGGAAGACTTCGGCTACACCGTTTCCGACCATGCCGGCTGCATTGTCGCGCTGGTCGAGCATCTCGACTTGCCCGAAGTCGATCTCTTCGGACACAGCATGGGCGGGGCGATTGCGATCGACGCCGCTGCGCGTCTGCAAGGCCGGCTCCGTCGGCTGATCGTGAGCGAGCCGAATCTGGTGCCGGGCGGCGGAGTTTTCAGCCGCAACATCGCCGCCATTCCCGACGCCGCCTATGTCGCGACCGGCCATCGCGCGGTGATACAGGCGAGCCGCGCCGATGGTGACGGGGTGTGGGCCGCTTCCATGGCGGTAAGCGCACCCTATGCCGTGCAGCGCGGCGCGACCGCACTGGTGGTCGGAAGCGACCCGAGTTGGCGCAGCCTGCTGCTGGGACTCAAAGTGCCGCGCAGCTTCATCATCGGCGAGTGGTCGCTGCCCTATCCCGAAGCGGATGGCCTTGCGGAAGCCGGCATCGCGATCCGCATCGTCGCCGATGCCGGCCATGGGATGGCGACCGAGAACCCGACAAGCCTCGCCGGGGCGATAGCAGCCTCATTGATCTGAGCAAAGGCCGGATGACCAGCGGCGCACAATAGTCTAGACTTATTCGACGCCATGGAGACCGGCAGCATGTCCGACCACAGCATCACCTCGCTCGACCAGCTCGCGGCGCTCTATCCCGGGCCGATCGCGCCAGCTTCGGTTCATAAGGAGCTCGACCATGTCGACGCGAACTATGCGGCGCTGATCGCGGCCTCGCCGTTTTTCGTGCTCGCGACGGTCGGTCCGCAGGGGCTGGATTGCTCGCCGCGCGGGGATATGCCGGGCTTCGTCACGGTCCGGGACGCGAAAACGCTCCTGATTCCGGACCGAAGAGGCAATAACCGACTGGATTCACTGAAGAATATCCTGTTCGACGATCGAATCGGAATGCTCTTCATGATCCCCGGATATGGCGAGACACTGCGCGTGAACGGACGTGCGGAGTTATCCTGCGATCCTAGGTTGTGCGCGCGCCTTGCGATGGCGGGAAAACTGCCGGCGAGCGTCATGATCGTTCATGTCGAGGCCGTCTACTTCCAATGCTCGCGCGCGGTGGTGCGGGCGGAATTATGGAACGCCGCCAAGCACGTCGACAAGCGCAGCGTGCCGAGCGCTGGCCAGATCCTGCGCGACATCACCGCCCGCAAGGCCGAGGTCGAGACCTTCGATGGCGAGGCCTACGATAAGGCGCTGCCGGAGCGGGTCAAGGCGTCGCTGTATTGAGGGATGTGGTTTCCCTTCTCCCTTCCGGGGAGAAGGTGGCACGGCGAAGCCGTGACGGATGAGGGCAGACCGTTTCATCCAAAAGCAAGAAAGGGCCGCCTGCGCGACCCTCGCTCATCCAACTGCTCCGCAGACACCTTCTCCCCGGAAGGGAAAGCTCACAGCAGCCCTTCATTCCCCGCCAGCGTCTTGAGGCTCACATCCGGCCGGGCGCCGAGATGGGAGATGATCTCGGCGGCGGCCAGCGCGCCCAGGCGCAGGCAATCGCGCGTCTCGCGGTTCGAGGTCAGGCCGAACAGGAAGCCGGCGGCGAAGAGGTCGCCGGCGCCGGTGGCGTCGACCACGCGCTCGACCGGGAAGACCGGCTCCTCGACGATGGCATCCGGCGTCACGGCGAGCGCGCCCTTTTCCGAGCGGGTCACCACGGCTGCGATGTTCTCCGCGCGCAGGGCCGAGAGGGCGGTGTCGAAATCGGCCGTCTGGTAGAGGCTCTTGAGCTCATGCTCATTGGCGAAGACGAGATCGACCATGCGGTTGCGGACGAGGCCGATGAATTCGTCGCGATAGCGATCGACGCAGAAGGAATCGGAGAGGGTGATGGCGACCTTCCCGCCGGCCTTGTGCGCGATCTCGGACGCCTTGCGGAAAGCTTCCTTCGCCGCCGGCGGATCCCAGAGATAGCCTTCGAGATAGACGATGTCGGCCGCTTCGACGGCCGCCTGATCGACATCCGCGACCGAGAGGCCCTGGCAGGCGCCGAGATAGGTGTTCATGGTGCGCTCGCCATCGGGCGTCACGATGATGAAGGAACGCGCCGTCGCCGGGCCTTCCGTCGCATCGGCCGTGCCGAAGGCGACGCCGAGCGAGGTCAGGTCGTGGCGGTAGAGCCGGCCGAGCTCGTCGTTGCGCACCTTGCCGATGAAGCCGCCCTTTCCGCCGAAGGAGGCGATGCCGGCGATGGTGTTTGCCGCCGAGCCGCCGGAGATGATGCGGGCCGGGCCCATCGCCGCATAGAGTGCTTCGGCGCGCGCCTCGTCGATCAGCATCATCGCCCCCTTGGTCAGGGACTGGGCGGCGAGGAAATCCTCCTCGGCCAAAGCGAGCACATCGACGATGGCGTTGCCGAGAGCGAGGACGTCGGTGCGGGACTGGGTCATGGTCGATCCGGATGGCGGCGCCGCGGCGCCGGAAGGAAGCTGGGCGGCGCTGTGGCATTCATGGCGGGGCCGGTCAAGCGCCGCGCCGGCGCTCCGCCTCGTCCAGCACGGCTCCGAGCCTGTCCAGATCCTCCAGCCGCAGGCTGGCGATCTCGCGCGAAAGACGGTTGGCGAACAAAGTCGCCTCGGAGTCGAGCCCGGCCGTGTCGATCACGACGCGGGGATGGGAGAGATCGGCGAGGCGCACGAGCTCGTCCGCCTCGTCCCAGATCACGCCCAGGAGATGGATCGCGCCCTGGATGAGGGTGAAGGTCGGGCGGCCACGCTTGCCGTGCTCGAGCGCGGAGAGATAGGCCGACGTCACGCCGAGGCCCTCCGCCATCTGCGCCAGGGTGATGCCGCGCTGCTCCCGCAACTCGCGCACCCGTCTTCCGAACGGCGTCACGGCCCGTGGCCTTTCGGACGCCGGAGACGGATATAGAGCGCGCCGGCACCGCCATGGCGCTGCTCGGCCTCCTCGAAGCCCAGCACCAGCGGCCGCAATTCGGCATGCCGCAGCCAGTGCGGCACCATGCGCCGCAGCACGCCGCGCTCCTCCCCGAACGCCATCGGCGCCGCCCCGCCCTTGCCGGTGACCACCAGCACGAGGCGCGTGCCGCGGCCCTGCTGGCGGCGCAGAAAGGCGTGCAGCGCCAGATGCGCCTCGTCCTGCCGCATGCCGTGAAGATCGATCGAGGCCTCGATCTCCTGCTGCCCCCGGCGCAGCTGCGTGCGCAGCCGCCGCTCGATCGGGGCAAGCGGCAGGGGCGCGGGGAGGGTGGGGGTGAGCCTAGCCGTCACGGCCCTGGCGGTGGCCATCGCAGCTTCGGCGGCCGGCGGCGGAGGTGCCGGGGCCGCAGGTTCGGGTTCCACCGGCAGCCGCCCGGGCAGGGGCTTCACCGTGCGCGCCACCTGTCGCCAGAGGGCGATATCGGCCTCGCTCAGCGTCTTGCCCCGGCGCGAGCGCATCTCAGCGCGGCCAGAACACGATGAAGGAAACAGGGTGGCGAATCAGCCCGGCGCGATGCCCGGCCGCTGCGCCCGAGCCAACGAACAGGTCGAGCCGGGCCGGGCCCAGAATCGCCGAGCCGGTATCCTGCGCGACCACGAGGCGGGCGAGATGCTCGTCGCCGCCTTGCCCGTCCGGAATCGTGGCATCGATCCAGACCGGCAGCCCATAGGGCCAGAGGGTGCGATCGATCGCGATGCTGCGCAGCGGGGTCAACGGCAGGCCGGCTCCGCCGATCGGTCCCGCCTGCGCCGGCAGATCGTCCCGCCGCGTGAAGAAGACGAAGGAGCGGTTCAGGCGGATGAGATCGCGCGCGAAGCCGGCATCCGCCTTCAGCCGCGCCACCAGCCGGTCCATCGTCATCTGCTCGGGCGGGATCGCCTCGCGCTGGCTGAGCACGCGGCCGAGAGAGGTGTAGGGCAGCCCGTTCCGGCCCGAATAGACAAGCCGCGTCACCGAGCCGTCCGGCAGGCGCACCCGGCCCGAACCCTGGACCTGCAGCACGAAACGATCGACCGGATCACGCAGCCAGAGGATTTCCAGACCCTGCCCGTCAAGGGCGCCGGCGTCGATCGCCGCGCGGTCGGGGAAGGGCTCGAGGCCCTTCGCCGTGCGGCGCGCGGCTGAGAGCTGGGGGTCGAGACCCGGCCAGACCTCGCCGGGCTGGCGCGTCACCAGGTCCCGCGGCCGGTCGTAAAGCGGGGTCGGAAAAGCCTCGCTGCGGGTCGGCGAGCCCTCGAATTCGGGCTCGAAGTAACCTGTCATGAAGCCGCTGCCGCCCTGCAGGGGGCGAATCCGCCAGACGCTGAAATGCTTTTCGAAGAAATGCCGGGCCTGCTCGGTGGAGACAGGGCCAGCATGAGCGATCACCTTGGCGCGCTCGCAGGCCTCGGCCAGGCCCGGAGGCACCGGCACGGCCTGGCGCAGAGGCGGATCGGCGGTGCAGCCGCCGGCGAACACCGCGAAGGCGCGGGACTGGTCGTCGCTCGTCCAGCCGGGCAGATCAGCCGGCTGGAGCGCCTCGGCGCCGGCTCCCGGGGGCAAGGGAAAAGGCGCGGACGCCATCGCCGTCACCGCGGTAAAGCACAGGCCGAGCGCCAGAAGCAGACCGGCCCGCCCATGGCTCACGCGCCGGCTTCGGTGGCGACCAGCAGCCAGTTGGGGTCGCGGCTGCCGAGCTGGCGCGAGAACGTCCAGATATCGTTGACCTGAACGACCTGCTCGGCATTGCCATCGACCACGGCGCCCTGCGCGTCGCGGGTCACGCTGATCAGCTGCGAGACGAAGGCGAGGGTGACCTGGGCCGTCTTGCCCTTCACCTCGACGGAGACGAAATCGGCCTTGTCGATCGAGACGAAATTGGATTCGGCCTTCTCGCCGCGCTTTTCGCGATCGGTGATGGCCTGCTCGAAGCCGTCATAGACGTCCTTCGCCAGCAGGCTCTTCAGCGTCTTGCGGTCGCCGCGCGCAAAGGCGGTCACGATCGTCTCGTAGGCCGATTTCGCGCCGACGAGGAATTCATGCGGATCGAAGCCGGGCTCCTGCGCGGCGATCGCCTCGATGCCGACGATCACTGGGCTGCCGGCCGGCGCGATGTCCTTCCAGCGCTCGGCCGCCGGAACTGGCGTAACGACCGGATCATTGGCGGCGCCGGGCAGGCGGATGACGTTGTCGCGCGGCTCGGAGGCGGGACCGGCCTGGTCCGGCCGCGGCGGAGGCGGCGCCTCGCGACGGGCGAAGGGATCCTTCGGCGGCTGCTCGCTGCCGGTCTTCTGGCCGAGCACGGAGCGCAGCTTCCAGGCGACGAAAACCGCCAGCGCCAGGAAGATCAGCGTCGAGATATCGAAGGAATTTTGCATCGAAGGCGGTCCCGCGGCTCCCCGTCATGGTTTTCGCGACAGCCGCCCGGTCGCCGCAGCAGGCCGTCCCAGCGTCATATGGTGCCAAAGGCTCGTAACATCCACCCCTTTGGTTGTGAAGGCGACTTCTTGTGCCTCCGACCCGTCCGTGATAGCCGACGCCCGCGGCGCGCCGGAAGCGTCAGCGCATCCCGTATCGGCCCGAGCGGCGCGGGATGTCCCGAGACAGCCTGTCAGGAACAGAGCGGACCGATGGCCAACGAACTCCCCAACGGCAATGGCGCCACTGACGCGGCCCCCAGCCTCAACGCCCTGATCCAGTACATCAAGGATTTCTCCTTCGAGAACCCGAAGGCGCCGCGCGCCTTGGCGCAGCAGGAAGCCCAGCAGGGCCCGCAAATGTCACTCCAGGTGAATGTCAGCACCACGCCGCTGGCCGACACCGATTACGAGACCGTGCTGAAGCTCGAGGGCAAGGCCGAGATGGCCGGCGAGACGCTGTTCGCCTTCGATCTGAGCTATGGCGGCGTCTTCCGCCTGCAGAACGTCCCGCAGGAGCACATCCACCCGGTGCTGGTGATCGATTGCGCGCGGCTGCTCTTCCCCTTCGCCCGCCAGATCATCGCCGAGGCGGTGCAGGGCGGCGGCTTCCCGCCCTTCTACGTTCCCGCGATCGACTTCGCGGCCCTGTATCAGCAGAACATGCAGGAGCTGCAGGCGGCCGGCAACGCCTGAGCACTGCCCCCCGAGCAGGATTGAAAAGGGCCCCTCGCGGGGCCCTTTTTGTTTGTTGCGCAGGATTGTTGACCTTGCGCGAGGGCGACCACCTCTCCATCTCGACTGCCATTCCGGCGGAGGGCCCTTTCGAATGCGAGGAGGGGCCGCCCGCCTTCGGCATATCGATGGAGACCCGATGGACGCCCTGATGACGCTTGCCTCCGACCCCGCCGTATGGGCCGCGCTCGGAGCCTTGATCGCCATGGAGGTCGTGCTCGGCATCGACAACCTGATCTTCATCTCCATCCTGACCAACAAGCTGCCCGAGCATCAGCGCTCCAAGGGCCGCAAGATCGGCATCGGCCTGGCGCTGATCCTGCGGCTGGCGCTGCTCAGCACCGTCGCGATCATCGTCAAGCTTACGGCGCCGATCTTCTCCATCTTCGGCCATGCCTTTTCCTGGCGCGATCTGATCCTCATCGCGGGCGGCCTCTTCCTCGTCTGGAAGGCGACCAAGGAAATCCATCACAAGGTCGATCCCGATCCGGGCCCGGACGTGTTCGATGGCGGCCGTGCCGCGACCGTGACCTTCGGCGGCGTGATCGTGCAGATCCTGATCCTCGATCTGGTGTTCTCGATCGATTCGATCATCACGGCCGTCGGCATGACCGAGCATGTGCCGGTGATGGTGATCGCAGTGCTGGTGGCCGTGCTGACGATGCTGCTGGCCGCCGACCCGCTGGCCAAGTTCATCGAGAGGAACCCGACCATCGTGATGCTGGCGCTCGGCTTCCTGCTGATGATCGGCGGCACGCTCATCGCCGAGGGGTTCGGCGTGCATGTGCCCAAGGGCTACATCTACGCGGCGATGGCCTTCTCGGCGCTGATCGAGGGCCTGAACATGATGTCGCGGCGCAAGTCCGGCTGAGGCCGCGAAGGCGCCCCGTGAGGGCGGGGAGCCGCCCTCACGGGCGAAGCCTCACCGCCCTGAAACGGCTTTGCTCGCCTTGCCGGAATGCCGTGGAGCTTCGGCTATTGCGCGGCTTCGTCGGTGATGCCGAGATAGCCCTTCCAGAGCGGGGCCTTGAGCGAGCCGAGGATGAAGGCCTGATGCGCGGCGAGGGCCGCTTCGTCGAGGCGCGGGGCCAGAGGCCGCAGGCGCTGCGGCCTTTCGACGACCAGGGCGACGCCCGGCCGGCCGGGCGAGGCTTCGACGCCGAGGCCGAGCGAGGCCTGCTTGCCGCCGATCAGCTCGATATAGACCTCGGCCAGGATTTCCGAATCGAGCAGCGCGCCGTGTTTGGTGCGGCGGCTGTTGTCGATGCCGTAGCGCGAGCAGAGCGCATCGAGGCTGTTCGAGGCGCCGGGGTGCTTGCGGCGCGCCATCGACAGCGAATCCACCACCAGCGCAGGCTCGATCGGCGGCATGCCCAGGCGGGCGAACTCCATGTTGATGAAGCCGACGTCGAAGGCGGCGTTATGGATGACAAGGCGGGCCCCGGCGATGAACTCCGCGAAATCCCGGGCCACCGCCGCGAAGACCGGCTTGTCGGACAGGAACTGCTCCGACAGGCCGTGGACATTGAAGGCCTCCACCGGCATCGACCGCTCGGGATTGATGTAGACGTGGAAGGTACGGCCAGTGGGGACGTGGTTGAGCATCTCGACGCAGCCGATCTCGACGATGCGGTCGCCGTTGTTCGGTTCGACGCCGGTGGTTTCGGTATCGAGGACGATCTCGCGCATCGTGTTCAGAACCTCATCTGCGCCGCGCGGCCGGGCCGTCCGGCCAGCACCCGCAGGATAGAACCCACCTGCCGCTCGGCCGCCATCATCCCCCGGCCGGTGTCCACAATGAAATGGGCGCGGCGCCGCTTCTCGGCGTCGGGCATCTGGCGGGCGAGGATGGCCTCGAGTTTTTCCGGCGACATGCCGGGCCGGGCGAGGACGCGCTCGCGCTGGATCGGGGCCGGCGCGCTCACCACCAGCACCGCATCGCAGCGCGCCTCGCCCCCTGTTTCCAGCAGCAGCGGCACGTCGATGACGGCGAGGCCAGCGCCGGCGGCGCGGCTGCGGGCGATGAAGGCCTCCTCCTCCTCCCGCACCAGCGGATGAATGATCTCCTCCAGCCGGCGCAGGGCTTCGGGCCGACCTAGCACCGCTTGGCCCAGACGCGCGCGATCGACCGCTCTGTCGATCACCGTCCCGGGAAAGGCCGCCTCGATCGGCGCCGCCGCACGGCCGCGATGCAGCTGGTGAACGGCCGCGTCCGCATCGTGCAAGGGCACGCCGCAGCGGGTGAAGAACCCGGCCGTCGTCGATTTGCCCATGCCGATCGAACCCGTGAGGCCGAGGATGAAGGTCATGCAACGTGTCCGGCGAATCAGGAGCGCAGGATATCGGCTTCGATCGTCGCGCGAAGCTGCGCCGTGACCTGCGGGACGATGCCGAACCAGCGGGCGAAGCCCGGCACGGCCTGGTGCAGCAGCATGCCGAGCCCGTCCACGGCAATCCCACCCCGCCGCTCCGCCTCCGCCAGCAAGGCCGTCTTCAGCGGCACATAGACGATGTCGTCGACGACCGTGCCCGGCCGCAGCCGCGACAGGTCGATTTCGAGCGGCGGCTGGCCGCTCATCCCGAGCGCGGTGCTGTTGACGATCAGCTCCGCCTCCGCAACCGTTTCAGAGGCCCGGCTCCACTCCCTGACCTCGATCGCCTTGCCCAGCGAGGCCGCCAGCTCCTCGGCCCGCCCAAGGCTGCGGTTGACGAGGATGATGCGCTCCACGCAGCGCCCGAGCAGGCCGTAGCAGATGCCCTTGGCCGCGCCTCCCGCGCCGAGCACCAGCGCCGTCCCTGTCCGCTCCTGCCAGCCCGGAGCGCTGGCATCGAGATGACCGAGAAAGCCGGCGATGTCGGTGTTGTCGGCATGCAGGCGCCCGCCCTCGCGCCAGAGCGTGTTCACGGCACCGATGGCGCGGCCCGCCTCGCTGATGTCGTCGACGAAGGGGATCACCGCCTCCTTGTGCGGCAAGGTGACGTTGCCGCCGGCGAAGGCTCCCTCCCGCAGCTGCGCCATGAAGGTTGGCAGATCGGCCGGCAGGACATGGACGGCGTCATAGCTGCCAGCGAGTCCATATTGGCGCAGCCAGGAGCGATGGATCATCGGCGATCGGGAATGGGCGATCGGGTCGCCGATGACGAAGCAACGAGGAGCCATGACGGATATCTGGTCCAGAACGGAGATGGTTAAGAGACGAGGCAACCCTGCCGGCGCAAGGCCGCGAGCACGGGCAGGAGCGGCAGACCCAGAATGGTGAAATGGTCGCCCTCGATGCTCTCGAAGAGTTGCGCGCCCAGCCCTTCGATCTGGTAGGCGCCGACGCTCTGCAGGATGGCGGGACCTGCCGCCGCGCAATAGGCCGCGATGAAGTCGGGGCTCAGGGCCCGCATCACGAGGCTCGCCGAGGCGACACCGTCATCGACGACCTCGCCGTCACGCGCCAGGGCGAAGGCCGAGTGCAAGTGATGGGTGCGTCCTCCGAGGCTCGCCAGCTGCGCCGCTGCCGCTGCCGAATCCGCCGGTTTGTGAAAATTCGCGCCGTCGCAGGCCAGCGTCTGATCGGCCGCGAGCACGAGGCGGCCCGGCCTTTCCTGCGCCACCGCCTGGGCCTTGGCGACTGCCAGCGCCTGCGCGACCTCGCGCGCCGATGCGCCCTGCCCGGCCAGGCCCGCTTCGATCCCACGCTCATCGACCTCGGGCTTGACGATATCGACCGGGATCCCGGCGGCGAGGAGCATGGCGCGGCGGGTCGTGCTGCCCGAGGCCAGGATCAGAGGCTCGGAGCGGCGCCACAGAGATGCGGCGCTCATGTCGCGATGAACTTCATGCGGTGATCGCGCAGAAGATCGAGAATGGACGCTGCCGTCTCCTCGATCGAGCGGCGGGTCACGTCGATCACCGGCCATCCCTTGCGGGCGCAGAGCCGGCGGGACTGGGCTACCTCATCGGCGACGGAGGCCGGATCGACATAGGAAGTCTCGTCATCGGCGCGCAGCGAGAGCAGCCGGTTCTGGCGGATCTGGACAATGCGGTCGGGGCTGGCGACGAGGCCGACGATCAGCGGCTTCTTCGCGGTCTCCAGCTCCACCGGCAGCGGCATGTTCGGCACGAGCGGAATGTTGGCGGTCTTGATGCCGCGATTGGCGAGATAGATCGAGGTGGGCGTCTTCGACGTCCGGCTGATGCCGACCAGGATGACATCGGCATTGTCGAGATCGCCGCCCATCTGCCCGTCATCATGTAGCAGCGTGTAGTTCATAGCGTCGATACGGCGGAAATATTCCGTGTTCAGGACATGCTGGGCACCCGGCTTGGTCGCAGAGGCCTGGCCGAGATAGGACTGGAACAGCGACAGGACCGGCTGAAGAACCGACAGGCACGGGCAACCGAGATCGCGGCAGAAATTCTCCAGCTTCTCCTGCCATTCGGGCTCGACCAATGTGTAGAGCACCACGCCCGGCGAGGATTCGATCTCGGCCAACACACGGGCGAGCTGGGCCTCGGAACGCACCAGCGGATAGACATGCTCGATCGCCGAGACGGTCTCGTATTGCGCGGCAGCGGCGCGGCTGACGGCGATCAGGGTCTCACCCGTCGCGTCGGACACCAGATGGAGATGGAAATAATTGCGGACCACGGGACGCCTCGCTCTGACGGTCCTGCATCTCTAGAGCATCGGGCCGGAAAAGGGACTCCGCTTGTCCTCGAAATCTGTCAGGCGGCGTTCCCGAAGCGACCGGCTCGGGGCAGGCCGGGTTATCCCAAGCCGGCGGGAGAGATGTGGACAAGGGGGCGAAAACCCGGCCTCGCCCGGGCCGCTTGTATAACCCCCGCCGGCCATCAACAGGGCCGCGGCTGTGTATGGTAAAGAAAGTGTTTCACGTGAATCATTGTACCGCCGACCGAAGCGGCGGCGGAATCGGATTGGTTAAGAAACCCTTAACCACCCCTCGACCCGCTCCAACGCCCGCGACCTGACGCCCCACCGGCTGTGGAACGGTTGTGGACAGGATTGCATCCGGGTATCTGGCCTGCCCAAGAGTCAAAGAAAGAAGAATCTTTAAAAAGGATTCTCTTTTGAAAGGGATGCGGGATGGAGAGCCTCACAGGCTTGGCGAAGGCAGAGACGTCCCGATTCATCGACGTGCTCAACGGCGAAGTGGCGAGCCCGCCACCGGTCTGGCTAATGCGCCAGGCGGGGCGCTACCTGCCGGAGTATCGCGAGCTGCGTGCCAAGGCCGGAAGCTTTCTGGATCTCTGCTATAATCCGGAACTGGCTGCGGAAGTCACGCTTCAGCCGATCCGCCGATTCGGTTTCGACGCCGCCATCCTGTTTTCCGATATCCTCGTCATTCCGCAGGCGCTCGGCCAGAAGCTCTGGTTCGTGCAGGGTGAGGGCCCACGCCTCGAGCCCGTCGCCGATGCGGCCAGGCTGTCGGAGATCGACGCGCTCGCCGATGACGATGTGCTCTCGCCGATCCTGGAGACGGTGGCGCGGGTCCGGGCGGCACTGCCGTCCGGCACCGGCTTCATCGGCTTCTGCGGCGCGCCCTGGACCGTCGCCACCTATATGGTGGCCGGACGCGGCACCCCCGATCAAGGCCCGGCCAAGGCACTGTTCGCAGCCGATCCGGCGTTGTTCCAGCAGATCATCGATCGCATCGTCGAGGCCTCGATCCGCTATCTCTCCGCACAGGCCGCGGGCGGGGTCGATGCCGTGCAAATCTTCGACAGCTGGGCAGGCTCGCTCGATGCGCCAGATTTCCAGCGCTGGAGTGTCGAGCCGACCAGGCGGATCGTCGAGGGGGTGCGGGCGGCGCACCCAAACCTCAAGATCATCGGCTTTCCGCGCGGGGCGGGGCGGCTCATTCCCGATTATGTCCGCCAGACCCGCGTCGATGCGGTGGGGCTCGAAACCGATATCGACCGTGCCTTCGCCGCCAGCGAAATCCAGAGTCTCGTGCCGGTGCAGGGCCATTTCGATCCCCAGCTGCTGCGCAGCGGCGGGCCGGAACTGGAGCGCGAGGCCGAGGCGATCCTGGAGGCTTTCGCGGGCCGCCCGTTCATCTTCAACCTGGGACATGGCATCCTGCCCGACACGCCGATCGCGCATGTCGAACGGCTGCTCAAGACCGTTCGCGGCTAAGGAAATCGACCATGTATGAGTGGCTCAAGGCCTTCCATATTCTCGCGGTCATCTCATGGATGGCGGGGATGCTCTATCTGCCTCGGCTGATGGTCTATCATGCCGCGGCGCAGAAGGGCTCGATCCAGTCCGAGACCTTCAAGCTAATGGAGCGCCGGCTGCTCAAGGGCATCATGAACCCGGCGATGATCGTGAGCTGGGTTCTCGGCCTCTACCTCGCCTGGGCCGCGTTCGGCTTCAAGGGCGGCTGGCTGCACGGCAAGATCCTGCTCGTCCTCGTCCTCTCCGGCATCCATGGCTATCTCGCCGGCCGCGTGCGCGCCTTCGCCGAGGACCGGAACGACAAGTCCGGCCGCTTCTACCGCATCCTCAACGAAGTGCCGGCCGTGCTCCTGGTCGGTATCGTGATCCTCGTGGTGGTGAAGCCGTTCTGAAAAGGCGGCGCGTTTAGGCTTGAGCCCGGCCGCGATTCCGGTTATCACGCTGGCACGCTTCTCCAGCGTCCTTCCTGTCATCGACTGTCTGAGGCCCGGCTGCAACGCAGTCGCTCGCGGTGCGAACAATACGCGCAGGCCCACCGGCCCGGTCGATCGTTCCAGTACAATCCCTTCCCTGCCTCGCAGGGCGTTACGATCCGGGTGTCCCATGCGGGAAATCAAGCTCCAAGAGCTCAAGAGCAAGTCGCCGACCGAGCTGCTCTCCTTCGCCGAAGAGGTGGAGGTCGAGAACGCCAGCACCATGCGCAAGCAGGAGCTGATGTTCGCCATTCTCAAGCAGCTCGCCGCGCGCGAGACCGAGATTCTCGGCGAGGGCGTTGTCGAGGTCCTGCAGGACGGCTTCGGCTTCCTGCGCTCTTCCGATTCCAATTATCTCCCGGGGCCGGACGACATCTATGTCTCGCCGACGCAGATCCGGAAATTCGGGCTGCGCACGGGCGACACCGTCGAGGGGCCCATCCGCAGCCCCAAGGATGGCGAGCGCTATTTCGCCCTGCTGAAGGTCAACACGATCAACTTCGAGGATCCGGAGAAGATCAAGCACAAGATCCACTTCGACAACCTCACGCCGCTTTATCCGGACCAGCGGCTGAAGCTCGAGGTGCAGGACCCGACGAAGAAGGATTTCTCGCCGCGGGTCATCGACATCGTCGCGCCGATCGGCAAGGGCCAGCGCGCGCTGATCGTCGCGCCGCCACGCACCGGCAAGACCGTGCTGCTGCAGAACATCGCGCAGTCGATCACGACCAACCATCCGGAATGCTATCTGATAGTGCTGCTGATCGACGAGCGGCCCGAGGAAGTGACCGACATGCAGCGCTCGGTGAAGGGCGAGGTTGTCTCCTCCACCTTCGACGAGCCGTCTTCCCGCCACGTCCAGGTCGCCGAGATGGTGATCGAGAAGGCCAAGCGCCTGGTCGAGCACGGGCGCGACGTCGTCATCCTGCTGGATTCGATCACCCGCCTCGGCCGCGCCTACAACACCGTGGTGCCCTCCTCCGGCAAGGTGCTGACCGGCGGTGTCGACGCCAACGCCCTGCAGCGCCCCAAGCGCTTCTTCGGTGCGGCCCGCAATATCGAGGAAGGCGGCTCGCTGACCATCGTCGCCACGGCGCTGATCGATACCGGATCGCGCATGGACGAGGTGATCTTCGAGGAGTTCAAGGGCACCGGCAATTCGGAAATCGTGCTCGACCGCAAGGTCGCCGACAAGCGCATCTTCCCGGCGATCGATATCCTCAAATCGGGCACCCGCAAGGAGGAGCTCATCACGCCGCGCTCCGACCTGCAGAAGACCTATGTGCTGCGCCGCATCCTCAACCCGATGGGTCCGCAGGACGCGATCGAGTTCCTCATCGACAAGCTGCGGCAGACCAAGCAGAACTCGGAATTCTTCGATTCCATGAACACCTGAGCCGGCCGCGACCCCTGCGGTCCTACCGAATCATCCCGAAAGCCGCCCGGACCCGCAGGCCCGAGGCGGCTTTTTCGTGCCAAGCTCCCGGCCCGTCCTGCGATCGGCGGTGGTACTACCGTTCGGCCGGCGTTGGCGCGGGTATGAATTGATCCGACGGCGGCACTCGTCCATTTGCCAGAGCCACGTTCCGAGCCTCCGTGACCGAAGCCATGAGCCCCGTTCAGCCCACCATCGTCGCCCTGTCTTCCGCGCCGGGCCGCGCCGGGGTCGCGGTGGTGCGGATCTCTGGACCGCAAGTCCGATTCGCCGTCGAAACGATCTGCGGCACCCTTTCCCCGGCGCGATACGCGACGCTGCGCCTGTTTCGCGATGCATCCGGCGAGCCGATCGATCGCGGCTTGGTCTTGTTCTTCCCTGGGCCTGCGAGCTTCACTGGGGAGGATGTCGCCGAACTCCATCCCCATGGTTCGCAGGCAGTGCTTTCGGCTCTGCTGCTGCGGCTGACTGCCCTGCCCGGCATCCGCCTGGCGGAGCCCGGCGAATTCACCAGGCGCGCTTTCGAGGCCGGAAAGCTCGACCTTGCCGAGGTCGAGGGCCTGGCCGACCTGATCGATTCGGAAACGGAATGGCAGCGCCGCCAAGCGCTCGCGCAGATGAGCGGAGAGCTCGGCAGGCTGGTCGACGAGTGGCGGTCACGCCTGATCGAAGCTGCGAGCCTTCTCGCCGCCGATCTCGACTTTTCCGACGAGGGCGACGTCGCCGGCCCCCTGATCGCGCAGGCGGTGGCGCTTCTGCGAGAGGTGACGGTATCCTTGCGCGGCGCTCTCACCGGCTTCGAGACCGGCGAGCGCGTGCGGGAGGGTTTCGTCGTCGTTCTCGCCGGGCCGCCCAATGCCGGGAAGTCCAGTCTGTTGAACGCGCTGGCGCGACGCGACGTGGCAATCGTCTCGCCGATTGCAGGCACGACCCGTGACGCGCTGGAGGTGCGGCTCGATCTCGGCGGCATGCCGGTCATCCTCATCGACACCGCTGGCCTGCGGGACAGCGACGACGCCATCGAGGCTGAGGGTATTCGACGCGCCCGTGCATTGATGGAGCGGGCGGATCTCGTGCTCAGCCTGAGAGCGATCGATTCGGCCCCGGAGCGAAGCGCCGTCGAGGAGCGGGCGCTGACAGTCGCGACGAAGGCCGATCTCGGCGGTGCGATGCTGGCCGGAGAACTGCCCGTCTCCGCGCTGACCGGCGAGGGTTTGCCCGCCTTGCTCGACTCGATTCGGGCCCGGCTCGAATCCGGGCGTCCGACGGAGCCGGCGATTTTGACCCGGCAGCGCCATCGCGTCGCGGTCAGCTCGGCCCTCGAGGCGCTCCAGCGGGCGATCGAGGCCGATCACGGGCATAGCGAGCTGATCGCCGAGGAGGTTCGCGTCGCGTTGCTCGCACTCGAACGGCTGGTCGGTCGCATCGGCGTCGAGGATGTGCTGGACCAGTTGTTCTCCGGGTTCTGCATCGGCAAGTAGCGGTCGGCCGCGTCGCTGGCGCCTCAGCGGGTCGATTGGCCGTTGACCACAGAGACCGGCTTCGCTAGCGACACCCCATGTCCATTTCAGCATCCTACGACGTCATCGTCGTCGGCGGCGGCCATGCCGGTACGGAGGCTGCCGCCGCGGCTGCGCGGCTTGGAGCCCGCACGGCTCTGGTGACCCACAAGCCCGAGACCATCGGCGCCATGTCCTGCAATCCCGCGATCGGGGGATTGGGCAAGGGCCATCTCGTGCGCGAGATCGACGCGCTCGACGGGATCATGGGTCTCGCCGCCGATCGCGGCGGCATCCAGTTCCGCATGCTCAATCGCCGCAAGGGCCCCGCGGTCAGGGGCCCGCGCGCCCAGGCTGACCGGAAGCTTTACCGCGCCGCGGTGCAGGCGCTCCTTGCCGAGCAGCCCCATCTCGACATCATCGCCGGCGATGCCTTCGATCTCGCAGTCGAAGAAGGGCGCGTCATCGGCGTGGTCATGGCCGATGGCCGTCAATTCGGGGCCGGAACGGTCGTGCTGACGACGGGCACCTTTTTGCGCGGGCTCATCCATATCGGCGAGACCCGCATTCCCGCCGGGCGCGTCGACGAGGCGCCTTCTGTCGGCCTTGCCGCAACCCTCGAGCGCCATGGCTTCCCGCTCGGCCGCCTCAAGACCGGCACGCCGCCGCGACTCGACGGACGGACCATCGATTGGGCCAGCCTCGACATGCAGGCCGGGGACGAGCCGCCCGAGCCCTTTTCGGCATTGACTGACACGATCACCAATCCGCAGATCCGATGCGGCATCACCCGCACGACCCTAGCCGGCCATGAGCTGATCCGCGCCAATCTCCATCGTGCACCGATGTTCTCAGGCCAGATCGAAGGGCGGGGCCCCCGCTACTGTCCCTCGATCGAAGACAAGGTCGGCCGCTTCGGCGATCGCGACGGCCATCAGATCTTCCTTGAGCCCGAGGGGCTCGACGACGATACCGTCTATCCCAACGGCATCTCGACGTCGCTGCCGGAAGATGTGCAGCTGGGGCTCCTGGCCACGATCCCCGGCCTCGAGCGGGTCCGTATGCTGCGGCCAGGTTACGCGATCGAGTATGATTTCGTCGATCCGAGGGCTTTAAAGAATACGCTGGAGACCCGGACGATCGCGGGGCTGTTTCTCGCCGGGCAGATCAACGGGACAACGGGGTATGAGGAGGCCGGCGCGCAAGGCCTGCTTGCTGGGCTGAATGCCGCGCGGATGGCCGGCGGCTCCGCGCAGATCGTGCTCGACAGGGCGCAATCCTATATTGGGGTGATGATCGACGACCTCGTGACGCATGGCGTTACGGAGCCGTATCGAATGTTCACCTCCCGAGCGGAATTCCGCCTTTCGCTGCGGGTGGACAATGCCGATGAGCGTCTGACGGGCCTTGGCGCCGAGATCGGCCTCGTCGGTTCCAGGCGAATGGCGGCCTTCACGACGCGGCAGCAGGAGATTTCGTGCTTGCGCGATGCGCTGCAGGGCCTTTCGCTCTCGCCGCAGCAAGCGAGCGCTGTGGGCGTGCAGCTCAATCGCGATGGTGTGCGGCGCTCGGCCTATCAGATCCTGTCCTATCCGGACGTGGACTTCGGACAGCTCGCGGCGATCTGGCCCGAATTGGGAGACTATGCCGAGACCGTCATTTCACGCGTGACGGCGGATGCGGTGTATTCGGTCTATCTCGACCGGCAAGCTTCCGAGATCCAGTCTTACCGCCGTGATCAGACGTTGAAGGTGCCCGTGAATCTCGACCTCGACGGGATTTCGGGCTTGTCCAACGAGCTCAAAGCCAAGCTGCAGTCCCTCCGGCCGGCGGACCTCGCCCAGGCGGGCAAGATCGAGGGAATGACACCGGCCGCTCTCACTCTCCTGGCCGCACACGCCCGCAAGGCGCGCAGCTTATCCACAGAGGCGTCGTGACTGTTGATAAGACGGATCGTCAGCGCGCTTTGCGCTTGACGCCTGTTTCACGTGAAACAGAGGAGCGGCTGGCGCTGCTGGTTGCGGAGCTGGAGCGCTGGCAGGCCGCCAAGAACCTGGTCTCCTCGGCGACCCTCGGCGATGTCTGGACACGGCATATCGCCGACTCGCTTCAGTTGTTTTCGCTGGCGTCCGACAAACGCAACTGGCTCGATCTCGGCTCAGGCGGTGGATTTCCCGGCCTCGTCATCGGCATCTGCCTGGCGGAAACCGGAGCCGGCCAGATCGACCTCGTCGAAAGCAACAGCCGCAAATGCGCCTTTCTGCGCCATGCGGCGCGGGTCACGGGCGCGCGGGTGCGGGTTCACCCCGCGCGGATCGAGGATATCGCCTCGACCTTCGCCGGCAAAGTCGATGTCGTGACCGCGCGTGCGCTCGCCGCGCTGCCCCAACTGCTCGGCTGGTGCGAAGAGCTGTTGAGAACCGGCACCCTCGGGCTCTTTCCGAAGGGACAACATCTAGATGCAGAATTGACCGACTCAGCCAGATATTGGAAGATTCAGGCGACAACGGTTTCCTCCGTGACAGATGCCGCCGCGCGAATCCTGATGGTTCGTTCGGCCGAGAGACGAGCCGATCCATGACCCAGGCTTCCACCGTATCGCCGCCGCGCCGCCCGCGGGTGATTGCGCTCGCCAATCAAAAAGGCGGCGTCGGCAAGACCACGACCGCCATCAATCTCGGGACCGCGCTTGCCGCGATCGGCGAGAAAGTCTTGATCGTGGATCTGGATCCCCAAGGTAACGCCTCGACCGGTCTCGGCGTCGACCGCAGGAGCCGTAAATCCTCAACCTATGACGTGCTGTGCGGCGATGTCGGGCTTGGACAGGCGATGCAGCCGACGGCAGTGCCCGGACTTTCGCTGGCTCCCTCGACCCTCGACCTGCTGGGCGTCGAGCTGGAGATCGCTTCGGCGAAGGACCGCGCTCACCGGCTGAAGAACGCCATCGACGAGCTGATGTATGATCAGCGCTGCCAGGATCTCACCTATGTTCTGATCGATTGCCCGCCTTCGCTCAGCCTGATCACCATCAATGCGATGACGGCCTCCGATGCGGTGTTGGTGCCGCTGCAATGCGAGTTTTTCGCGCTGGAAGGCCTGAGCCAGCTTCTCAAGACGGTCGAGCAGGTGCGTGCCGGGTTGAACCCGCGCCTCGTCATCCAGGGCGTCGTCCTGACAATGTTCGACCCCCGAAACAATCTCTCGGGTCAGGTCATGGCCGATGTGAAGAATTTCCTCGGCGATAAGGTTTATGAGACGGTGATCCCACGCAATGTGCGGGTTTCCGAAGCACCGTCCTATGGCAAGCCGGCCTTGCTTTACGACCTGCGCTGCTCGGGCTCGCAGGCCTATCTGCGTCTGGCCTCCGAGGTGATCAAGCGCGAGCGCTCTCTCCGGGCTGCCGCCTGACACCTCTCGTCCGGCTTGGCTGGAAGGCCGTCGGCATCGTTCAACAGAGATAGCGAGAGAGTACGGGGATATGGCGATGGCCGAAGAACAGGGTCGCTCCCGCCTGGGTCGGGGTCTGGCTGCCTTGATCGGCGATGTCGGCGAGGAGATCGGCGCGATCGAACGGGCCCGTGGCCAGAGGCGCGTGCCGGTGGAGTTCCTGCGGCCGAGCGCACGCAATCCGCGGCGCAGCTTCACCGAGGCCGATCTCGATGATCTGACGGCATCGATCAAGGAGCGGGGCATTCTGCAGCCGATTATCGTGCGCACGATCCCCGGCATGATCGATGCCTATGAGATCATCGCCGGCGAACGCCGCTGGCGCGCGGCCCAGCGGGCCGAACTGCACGATGTCCCGGTTCTCCTGGTCGAAGCGGATGATCGGGAAGCGCTCGAGATCGCGATCGTCGAGAACGTTCAGCGCGCCGATCTCAATGCGATCGAGGAAGCAGCCGGCTATGAGCGGCTGATCGCCGAATTCGGCTATACGCAGAACGATCTGGCGCGGGTCATCGGCAAGAGCCGCAGCCATGTCGCCAATACGCTGCGCCTCTCGAAGCTGCCGGAGCCGGTGCGGCAGATGGTGAGCGAGGGCGCGGTCTCTGCCGGCCATGCGCGGGCCCTGCTTTCCGTTTCGGACCCGGAATTCATGGCGAAGAAGATCGTCGCCGACGGCCTGAGCGTCCGCGACATCGAGCGGATCGTTCAGGAAGAGGCGCGCGGCGAGACAAAATCGGCTGTGCCCGCCGCCAAGCCGAAGGCCGCCAAGGACGCCGATACCCGGGCCCTGGAAAAGGCGCTGGAAGAGGCGCTCGGCGTCACGGTGACGATCAGCCACCGGGCCAATGGCAGCGGCGAGGTCAAGATCGGCTACAAGACGCTCGACCAGCTCGACGCGCTTTGCCGACGCCTGAAGGCCTGATCAGTCGGATCGGCTGCTCCGGGCCAGCCGCGCCAGGGTCCATAAGGCGCGGGTCGCACCGGCCCGGCCGGTTTCGGCATTCTGGCGCGTCGCCAGCACGGCATTGCCCAGCAGCGTGACGGCCTCGGTGAGCTTCGCGCTGTTCCAAGCCGCCAATGCGGCTTCCATGGTCGCGATTCGCGGATAGGGCAGGCGCATGCCGCCCACCACCTCCTTGATCGCCTTGCCCGCCTCCACGCTCTGTCGGGCCTTCAGCAGGATCAGAGCCTGGCGCAGCACGGCGCCCAGCATGACTCCGGGATCGAGCCCTTCGCTGCTCAGCTTGGCCTGCGCTAGATCGAGCACCGGCAGCTTTCCGGCGAAGACAGCATCGACCAGCATGTTCTGCTCGCGCTGGGCCGTGTCGCCGACGATCGCGTCGATATGGCTTTCGGTGATCTGGGTGTCGCCGCCGGCATAAAGCAGCAGCTTCTCGATCTCGCGCCGGGAGGTCTGTCGGTCGCCGCCGAGCAGGCTCGCGAGATGCTCGCGGCTGTTGCGGTCGATGGATTTGCCCGCGGCGCGCACCATCTCGTCAATGATCGAACCCAGATCGCGGGCGGCATCGCCATAGCACGGTACGGCGAGCGCCGTCCTTGCCCGCTCGCAAGCCGTACGCAGCGGATTGGTTCGCTGCAGATCTCCCGCCTCGATGATGACCAGCGCATCCTGCGATGGGGCCGCGATCAGCGGCTCGACCGCTGCCAGTAGCGGCTTCGATGTCGGCGAGACGCGGATGGCCCGGCGCCCACCGAAAAGGCCGATCGTATTCGCCTCGTCGACGAGCTTGAGCGGGTCGGCCGCGACCGAATCCCCATCCATGCGAACCAGCTGGAAGGCGTCCAGCGGATCGTCGACGCTCGTGCGGGCGAGCGCCGCGCCCCGTTCGCTGACCAGGCCGGCATCGGGCCCATAGAATAGGATCAGGCGCCAGGCCGGATCGAGACGGGCGAGGGTCCGCTCGGCCTCATGCGCCTTGATCGCGACCATCGGCCGTCAGCGCGTCAGATCGGCGGCGATCTGGGCCCGGATCATGCCGGCGAGGTTCTTGGCGGCGCGGATCTGGGCGTCGCGGGCAGCCCTGATCACCGCAAAGCGTTGGGAGGAGCGCTCATAAGGCTCGCGAACCGAGTTGGTGCCGGAGGAGACGACCTCGCCGCTGCCGATCCGCGTGACCTTCCAGGTGGCGGTGACGTTCAGCACGGCCGAATCGGCGCGGCCATTGGCGTAGTCCACCGAGACGACCTCGACCGAATCGGCGAGCGCCGTTTCGAATCGCAGCGTCTTGGGAACATCGGGGCCGTTGCCGCCGTCGAACTCGAAGACGAGTTCGTTGCGCAGATAATGGCTGATCAGACCCTTGGTCTCGGGAAATTCGATCGCCTGAAGCGCCGAGCGCACGCTGCCGCCGAGCGAGCTCGCGGTGCTTTCGGCATAAAGCGGGCGAAAGCAGCCGCCGGCGAGCAGAGCAGCTCCCAGCAGGCCCGCCAGAGCGACGCGCCGCGAGAAGCTTGCCGGGATTTCAGACGACGACATTCACGATTCTCCCGGGAACCACGATGATCTTGCGGATCGGGCGCCCTTCCAGGGCCCGGACGACCGCGTCATGCGCCCGCGTCGCCGCTTCCACGGTCACGCTATCGGCATCGGCGGCCACAGTCACCTCCGCCCGCTTCTTGCCGTTGATCTGCACGGGCAATGTGATGCTGTCGTCCTTCAGCAGGGCGGGCTCGGCCTGCGGCCAGGACGCCTCGCCGATCAGTCCGGGCTGATTCAGCGCCTGCCAGCATTCCTCTGCCAGATGCGGCATCATCGGTGCCACGAGCTGGGCGGCAATGATGGCCGCTTCGCGCAGCGCATAGGCGGCATCAGGCGGCAGATCGGCCGTTTCGGCGGCGGAGTCCAGCGCTTTGCCGATGGCGTTCGTCAGCGTGTAGATATGGGCGATGCAGCGGTTGAAGGCCAGCCGCTCGATATCCGCGCCAACCGCGTCCAGCGCGCGGTGAGCCGCCTTGCGCAGGGTCAGCGCGGCCTCTCCGAACGCTGCCGGGGCGTGCGTCTCGGCCGGTATGCGCTCCGCGATCTCGCCGATGAGGCGCCAGAGGCGCTGCACGAAGCGGGCGGCGCCCTGCACGCCCTCGTCGGTCCAGATCACATCGCGATCCGGCGGCGAGTCCGAGAGCATGAACCAGCGCGCGGTATCCGCACCGTAGGAGGCGATGATGTCGTCGGGATCGACGACATTCTTCTTCGACTTCGACATCTTCTCGATGGCGCCGATCTCGATCGGCGCACCGGTCTCGACGTCGAAGCCCTTGCGCTCGGCGCCGCTGACCTCGATGCGGACATTGCCCGGCTCGACCCAGTCGCCGTTTTCGGCGCGATAGGTCTCGTGAACGACCATGCCCTGGGTGAAGAGCCCGGCGAAGGGCTCGTCCAGCCCGGCATGGCCGGTCTGCTTCATCGCCCGGGTGAAGAAGCGCGAATAGAGCAGATGCAGGATCGCGTGCTCGACGCCGCCGATATACTGGTCGACCGGCAGGAAGCGATCGACGGCGGCGCGGTCGGTGGGACTCGTCGTGCGCCAGGGATCGGTGAAGCGGGTGAAATACCAGGACGAATCGACGAAGGTGTCCATCGTGTCGGTTTCGCGGCGCGCATCCTTGCCGCATTGCGGGCAAGCGACGTGCTTCCAGGTCGGATGGTGATCGAGCGGGTTGCCCGGACGGTCGAACGACACGTCGTCGGGCAACTGCACCGGGAGATCGGCATCCGGCACTGGCACCGTTCCGCATGCGGAACAATGAATCACGGGGATCGGGCAGCCCCAGTAGCGCTGGCGCGAAACGCCCCAGTCGCGCAGGCGGAAATTCACCTTGCGCTGGCCGACCGGACGGTTGCCTCGGGTTTCGCTCTCCAGCCGGCGTGCGACCTCTTCCTTGGCCTGCGCGATCGTCAGCCCGTCGAGGAAGCGGGAGTTGATCATGCGGCCGTCACCATCATAGGCGGTATCGGTGACGACGAAGATCGCCGGATCGGTGCCTTCCGGTGCCACCACCGGCGTGTTGCCGAGACCGTATTTGTTGACGAAGTCGAGGTCGCGCTGGTCGTGCGCCGGACAGCCGAAAATCGCGCCGGTGCCGTATTCCATCAGCACGAAATTCGCGACATAGACCGGCAGAGTCCAGCTCGGATCGAGCGGGTGGACGGCGCGCAGGCCGGTGTCGAAGCCGAGCTTCTCGGCCTTGTCGATGTTTTCTTGCGCCGTGCCGGTGCGCTTGCACTCCTCTATGAAGCCGCGCAGCTGGGCGCTGCCGGAAGCGAGAGTCTTGGCGATCGGATGATCGGGCGCGATGGCGACGAATTTGGCGCCGAACAGCGTGTCGGGGCGCGTCGTATAGACCTCGACCTCGTCCTGCCCACCGGCATTCGATTCGAGCGCGAAACGAACCAGCAGCCCTTCCGAGCGGCCGATCCAGTTCTTCTGCATCAGCCGCACCTTGTCGGGCCAGCGGGTCAGCCCCTCCAGCGCGTCGTGCAGCTCCTGCCCGAAATCCGTGATCTTGAAGAACCACTGGGTGAGTTCGCGGATCTCGACCAGCGCTCCCGAGCGCCAGCCGCGCCCGTCGATGACCTGCTCGTTGGCGAGGACCGTCTCGTCGACCGGATCCCAATTGACCTTCGCCGTTTTGCGATCGACCAGCCCGGCCTTCAGGAAGTCCAGGAACATCTTCTGCTGATGGCGATAATAGCTCGGGTCGCAGGTCGCCAGTTCGCGGCTCCAGTCGAGGGACAGACCCATCGACTTCAGCTGCTTGCGCATCGTGGCGATGTTTTCATAGGTCCATTCGCGCGGATGCACTTTCTTCTGCTTGGCGGCGTTTTCCGCCGGAAGGCCGAAGGCGTCCCACCCCATCGGGTGCAGAACGGCAAAGCCCTTTGCCCGCTTGTAGCGCGCCACCACGTCGCCCATCGCGTAGTTCCGGACATGGCCCATATGGATGCGCCCGGATGGATAGGGGAACATCTCGAGCACATAATAGCTCGGACGCGGGTCGTCGTTGCGGGTCTCGAAGAGCTTGCGCTCCTCCCAGACGGCACGCCATTTCGGCTCGGATTCTTTGGGGTTGTAGCGTTCGACGGCCATTGCGGAGGGCATTCTCGGATATGCGCCGGGCGGGACATCGCGCGGGCGCAGGAGCCATATGTGAGAAACCGGATGCCGGTTTTCCACATCTTGTTCTAGGACACCATTGCGCGCACGCGGTCAACGGCGCGCGCGGCATGAGAGGGTCTGCGATGAGCGATACGGTAACGCGGCTGGAGGCCGTGCGGGCCTCGGTGTCCCGGGCCGCGAAGGATTTCGGGCGCCGGCCGGACAGCGTCGCCCTGATCGCCGTTTCGAAGACCAAGCCGGCCGAGCCGATCGCCGAGACGCTGGAGGCGGGCCAGCGCCTCTTCGGCGAGAACTATGTGCAGGAGGCGAAGGCGAAGTGGCCGGCGCTGAAGGAGCGCTTCCCCGATGCCGAGCTCCACATGATCGGCCCGCTGCAATCCAACAAGGCGCGCGAGGCCGTCGAGCTCTTCGACGTCATCCAGTCGCTGGACCGCGAGAGCCTCGCCAGGGAGCTGGCGCGCGAGATCGCGCGGGCAGGGCGCTCACCCCGCCTCTTCGTGCAGGTGAATACCGGGGAGGAACCGCAGAAGGGCGGCGTGTTGCTCGGTGAGGTCGATGCCTTCCTCGCCCGCTGCCGAGATGTCCACGGGCTGACCATCGATGGGCTGATGTGCATCCCCCCCGCCGAAGAGCCGCCTTCGCCGCATTTCGGCCTGCTGGCCAAGATCGCCAGGCGCAACGGGCTGACGGGCCTGTCCATGGGCATGAGCGCCGACTACGAGGCGGCCATCCAGCTCGGCGCCACGCATGTGCGCGTCGGCAGCGCGATCTTCGGAGAGCGGGGCTGAGGCTCAGCCCTACCTCACGCTGATGACGCAATGCCGTGCCAGACGCGGCAGCACCTTGGCGAAGACATGGGCCTCGACCGCGACGCAGCCGGCGGTGGGGGTGAAGCCGGGCCGGGCGAGATGCCAGAAAATGGCGCTGCCGCGGCCGCGAATCACCGGTCGGTCGTTCCAGCCCAGCTCGACGATGACGTCGTAGAGCTTGTCCTCGCGCTGGAGCCTCTCCTCCGCCTGCCCCGGCGGACGGTCGATCAGGCGGTTGTAGCGGCGGTCTGTCGCATCGTCGCACCAGGCGTCGCGCGGGCCGATCCGCCGCAGCGGCAGGAGGGTCCGGGGGCGGCCGATCCGGTCCGCGCGATAGAAGACGCGCCGCAGCGGCAGATCGGCGCGCGGGGTGCCGCCATCGCCTTCCCGCTTGCGGGTGAGGATGCCGGAGCGGCCCAGCGCGCAGGGAAAGCTCGCCGCGCCGGCGACGAGGAAGCCCTTGCTGCGGTCGCGCACGGAGGCGAAGACCCGCAGCGTCCGCAGGGTCTTCGGCCCGGACGAGGCGGCTTTTCTGCGGTTTCTCACGGGGATAGCAGCCCCGGCGACTTGCGATGACGATGGCGCGGCCTCATGTTGCCCTCTTCCTGCGTGCGAGCGAACACCCGATGTCCGTCGTCCATCATATTCTCCTGGTCGATGACGACCAGACCCTGCGCGATGCGCTGGCCGAGCAGCTCGCCCTTTATGACGAATTCCGGCTTTCGACGGCGGGCGATGCCGGCGGGGCGATCAAGGCCGTCCAGGGCGAGCGCATCGACCTTGCGATCATGGATGTCGGTTTGCCGGACATGGACGGGCGCGAGGCGGTCAAGATCATGCGGCGCAACGGCTTCAAGAGCCCCGTGGTCATGCTGACCGCCCAGGGGTCCGACGCCGATACGGTGATGGGGCTGGAAGCGGGAGCCAACGACTATGTCGTCAAGCCCTTCAAATTCGCCGTGCTGCTGGCCCGCATCCGCGCGCATCTGCGTCAGCACGAGGCGAGCGAGGACGCGGTTTTTCAGGTCGGGCCCTACACCTTCCATCCCGGCTCCAAGCTGCTCGTCAGCGAAAAAGGCTCGAAGACCAAGCTGACGGAGAAGGAGACGGCGATTCTGCGCTTTCTCTACCGGGCCGGACGCAAGCCGATCGCACGGGAGGTGCTGCTGCAGGAGGTCTGGGGCTATAACAGCCAGGTGACCACCCACACGCTCGAAACGCATATCTATCGCCTGCGCCAGAAGATCGAGCCCGATCCGACGCAGGCGCGGCTGCTGGTCACCGATGCCGGCGGCTACCGGCTGAATCCCTGAGGCATGTCGCTCGACGACGACATGGCCCTGCTGGCCCGGCAGCCCTTGCTGGGGCTGATGGAGCGCGACGCCCTGCGGCTCCTGGCTTTCGCAGCCGAGACGCGCAGCCTGCGCGCGGGAGACGTTCTGTTCCGTGCGGGCGAGGCCGCGGACGGGGCCGCTCTCGTCGTGTCCGGAGCGCTCGCGGTGATGGAGGAGGAAGGCCGGCCGGCCCGCGAGATCGTCGGTCCCGGCGGGCTCGTCGGCGAGCTCGCCCTGTTCACCGCAGTGTCGCGGCCTTCCACCGTGATCGCCCGCGAACCGAGCCAGATCATGCGGCTGCCGCGCAGCGTGATGCGGCGCGTGCTGGGCGAATCGCCCGCCTCGGCCGAGGCGATCGCCGCCGCGATCGGCGACAGGCTGCGCGGCTTCGTCGGCGAGCTGGGGGCGGTCGAGCGGGCGTTGAAGGCGATCGACGGGGCCTGAGCGCGCTTCAGAGTGCCAGAGTCACCGTGACGGGCACATGGTCGGAGGGACGTTCCCAGCCGCGGGCCTCGCTCAGGAAGGTCACATCTTGCAGCGTCGGTTTCAGTGCGTCCGACAGCCAGATGTGATCGAGGCGGCGGCCGCGATTGGATGCCTGCCAGTCCTGCGCGCGATAGCTCCACCAGGAATAGAGCTTTTCTGGCTCAGGTCGGAGCGTGCGCGCGGCATCGGTCCAGCCCAGCTCTGAGCGCAGCTTCTCGAGCGTCGTGGTCTCGATGGGCGTGTGGCTGACGACGTCGAGCAGCTGCTTGTGACTCCAGACATCATGCTCATAGGGCGCGATGTTGAGGTCGCCGAGCAGGATGGCCGGCCGGTCGGTCGGCTTCTTCGTCATGCCCCACACACCGATCTCGTCGAGGAAGGCGAGCTTGTGGGCGAATTTTGCGTTCAGATCGGGGTCGGGAATGTCGCCACCGGCCGGAATGTAGAAGTTATGGATGGCGATGCCGGCGGCGGGGCCGGCTGCCGCATCGAGCGTGACCGTCATGTGCCTGGCGTCGTTTCGCCCGCACATCGACATCGCCTCGCGCTCGCTGAAGGGAAGCTTCGAGACGATGGCGACGCCGTTATAGCCCTTCTGGCCGATGAAGGCCTGATGGACATAGCCGAGCTGCTGGAACGCCTTGGCTGGAAACTGCTCGTCGGGCGTCTTGGTTTCCTGAAGGCATAGGATATCCGGCGCGTGGCGGGTCAGGAACTCTGCGACCATGCCGATGCGCAGGCGCACCGAATTGATGTTCCAGCTGGTGACGGTCAGTTGCAAGGCGAGGTTTCCGGCGCGAAGACGCCGGAAACTGGGTCGCACGGCGCCGAAAGGCAAGCGCTTTCAACGCAGCCCCGCTCAGAGCTTGCGTTGGTAGTCGATGACGAAGTTTTTCGGGTCCGGCCGGCGCTGGGTGTCGAGGTCGTAAAGCGCGACCGAGGTCTGGTAGCCCTGCGGATCGACGACGATCCACTGCTTCAGCTCGTTGTTGGCGAGGTCGAACTTCAGCGTGATCTTGGAGGTGCCGCCCAGGGTGGAACGGTCCTCGAGCCTCACGGAGAGGATGCTGCCATCGATGCTGGCGCCGGTGATGGTGCCCTCGCGGCTCAGATCCATCTTCTCGCGCACCAGGAATTTCAGCGGCGTCTGGCCCAGCGAATAGAGATCCTGCGTCGCCAGCCTCGTGTCGCGGATCGCGACCGAGGTGCCGTCTGCGATGATCTCGGTCGTGGCGGGCGGGTCGTATTCGAAGCGCATCTTGCCGGGACGCTGGATGTAGATGCGCCCTTCCAGCCGTTTTCCGTTGGCCGCGAACTGGATGAAATTGCCCTGCAGGCTGGTGAAGCTGTTGAGATAGGCGTTCAGCCGGTCGATCGCCTCCTCCTGCGTCGCGGGGGCCGGGAATTTGCCCTTGGCGGGTGCGGCGGCCTGCTTCACCTCGGGCTTGGCGGTGTCGGGCATGGCGGCGGTGCGCGGGGCCTGAGCGACCGCCGCGGTGACGGGCGGCGCGCCGGTGTCGTCGTTCATCGCCGTGCGGGTCAGGCCGAGATCGGCTGGGCGCACCGGCGGCATCGGGATACGCTTGGGCGCGGCTTTGACCACCGGCTTGGAGGCCGCGGGGGGCTGCAGCTGCAGAGGCTGAGCCTGCGCCGCGCCGGCACCGAGCGTACCGATGGCGACTGCCAGGGCCGTTGCCCGAAGGGTCGGGAACCTCGTCATGAGCGATCCTGCTCCATCATTCGCCGCGCCGGCCTTACCGTCTTGCGCCCATCGGCCTTGGACCGAACCGGTATTCCAACGCCGGGCATAGCGCCGAGGTTGCACGGTGCTGGTGGCAATTTGAGGACGGGAGCGAAGGGGGGCAAGCCCTGCGACACCATGGACGAGCGAAAACAGCTCAATCCTCGCCGCCTTGCGTCTCCACCAGGATCTCTCGTTTTCCTGCGTGGTTTGCGGGTCCGACGATGCCTTCGTTTTCCATGCGTTCCATGATGGATGCGGCGCGGTTGTAGCCGATCTGGAGGCGGCGCTGGATGTAGGAGGTCGAGGCCTTCTTGTCGCGCAGCACCACCTGCACCGCCTGGTCGTAGAGGTCGCCGCCGGACTCGCCGAAGCTGCCCTGGTCGAAGACCGCGCCGTCCTCGCCGTCCGCGCCCTCTTCCTCTTCGCTGGTGACGGCGTCGAGATATTGCGGCCGCCCCTGCGTCTTGAGATGCGCCACGACCTTCTCGACCTCGGCATCGGAGACGAAGGGGCCGTGGACGCGGGTGATGCGCCCGCCGCCGGCCATGTAGAGCATGTCGCCCTGGCCGAGCAGCTGCTCGGCGCCCATCTCGCCGAGGATGGTGCGGCTGTCGATCTTGCTGGTGACCTGGAAGGAGATGCGGGTCGGGAAGTTGGCCTTGATCGTGCCGGTGATGACGTCGACCGAGGGGCGCTGGGTGGCGAGCACGACATGGATGCCGGCGGCGCGCGCCATCTGGGCGAGGCGCTGGATGGTGCCTTCGATCTCCTTGCCGGCGACCATCATCAGGTCGGCCATCTCGTCGACGATGACGACGATGTAGGGCAGAGGCTCGAGGTCCATGACCTCCTCCTCGTAGATCGCCTCGCCGGTGCCCTTGTCGAAGCCGGTCTGGACGGTGCGGGTGATGACCTCCCCTGCCGCCTTGGCCTCGCCGACGCGGGCGTTGAAGCCGTCGATGTTGCGCACCGAGAGCTTCGACATCTTCTTGTAGCGCTCCTCCATCTCGCGCACCGCCCATTTGAGGGCGACGACCGCCTTCTTGGGGTCGGTGACGACGGGGGTGAGCAGATGCGGGATGCCGTCATAGAC